>CAZNMK010000280.1:0-4387 GCA_964574045.1 uncultured Roseovarius sp.
GCGAGAACGATCTCGAGGTCAATCCGCTCAAGGGCAAGAAGCTGACCAACATCCGTGCCAGCGGATCGGACGAGGCGGTGCGCCTGACGCCGCCGGTCCGGATGAGCCTGGAGGCCGCGATCGCCTATGTCGACGACGACGAACTGGTCGAGGTCACGCCCGGGGCGCTGCGCCTGCGCAAGCGCCATCTCGACCCGCACGAACGCAAGCGCGCCGCCAGGGCGGTTTGATGCCAATGGCCGCGATGACCGACTCTTTCGCGCAACACAGGCATGCGCCCGCCCGGGTGGGCGCGAATGCGCCCGCCGTCGTGCCGCAGGCACGCCTTTGGCGTGACGGCGCGGGCGGGCGCATGCCGGATCGCCAAGCGATCCGGCTGAAATTCTGGAACCGGTCAATTGCAACGGCCGTGGGTCTGAGACCGGGCAGGCGGCCGCGGCGGCGTCTGGCGCCTATTCGCTGGTCTCCACCACCAGCAGGTCGCGTTCCGAGGCGCCGCGCGCATGGCTCAGCGCCTCCTGGTATTCGGGGGAACGGTAGCAGGCCTCCGCCGCCTCGAGCGAGGGAAATCTCGCCACCACGTTGCGCGGCCGGTCGGTGCCTTCGAGCTGGACGTAGCGCCCGCCGCGGGCGATGAAATGGCCGCCGTGCTTTTCGATGGCGGGGCCGGCCAGCCGGGCATAGCGGCCATAGGCGTCCTCGTCGGTCACAGTGACATGGGCGATCCAGAGTGCGGGCATTGGGGTCTCCTTCAGAGGCCGTCGACGACGACGATATCGCGCTCGCTGCTCGACAGCGCAATCGGCAGGATGCGGCGGTATTCGTCGGAATTGTACCACTCCAGAGCGGCCCGGCGGTCGGGAAACTCGATCACGACATGGCGGCCGGGGCAATTGCCCTCAAGCACGGTCTGCGCCCCGCCCTTGACCAGAAAGCGGCCGCCGTGGCGCTCGGCCAGCGCCACCGTCTGGCCGGCATAGGTGGCATAGTCGTCGGGATCGGTCACCTCGATCCGGGCGATGATATAGGCAGGCATGGCGTCTCTCCTTATCCCGAAAGCACCTGCTCGGCCGCCTCGATCGCGGATTGGGCGTTTTTCACGTCCTTGCCGCCGCCCTGGGCCAGGTCGGGCCGGCCGCCGCCGCCCTTGCCGCCCAGATGCGGCACCGCCGCGCGTACCAGATCGACCGCCGAAACGCGGCCGGTCAAGTCCGCGGTCACGCCGGCGGCCACGGCCGCCTTGCCGCCGGCATCGGCGATGAGCAGGATCGCGCCCGAGCCCAGCCGCGCCTTCATCTCGTCGATGAGCGGCGGCAGATCCTTGCCCGAGACCCCGTTCAGAACCTCGGCCAGGAACGGTATGCCGCCCACCTCTTTCGCCCCGACCCCGACGGACGAATTGCCGCCGGCGCCGCCGGCCATCGCCAGATCGCGGCGCAGCTGCGCCACCTCTGCGGCAAGCGCGCGGCGCTCCTGCAGCAGGGCGCGGACCCTCTCGACCGCCTCGTCGGGGCGGGATTTCAGCTCGGCCGCGACCTGCGACAGCCGCTCTTCCTGGCTGCTCAGATAGTCGAACGCCGCCGCCCCGGTCAGCGCCTCGATCCGCCGCACCCCGGCGCTGGACGCGCTCTCGCCGACGGTCACGAACAGGCCGATATCGCCGGTGCGCCGCACGTGGGTGCCGCCGCACAGCTCTATCGAATAGGTGTCGCCCTCGGCCCCCTTGCCCGAGCCGGGCGTCCGGCCCATCGACACGACGCGCACCTCGTCGCCGTATTTCTCGCCGAAAAGGGCGGCGGCGCCGATGGCGCGGGCGTCGTCGGGGGTCATGATCCGGGTCTCGACCGGGGCGTTCTCGCGGATATGGGCGTTCACCTCGGCCTCGATGCGGGCGATTTCCCCGGCGGTCATCGCCCCGGCATGGCTGAAATCGAAGCGCAGCCGGTCGGGCGCGTTGAGGCTGCCGCGCTGGGCGACGTGATCCCCGAGCGCCTGGCGCAGCGCCTCGTGCAGCAGATGCGTCGCGGAATGGTTGGCGCGGATGGCGGCGCGGCGGGCGTGATCGACCTCCAGCCGGACGGCATCGCCCACCTCCAGGCGGCCCTGGTCAACGGTCAGGAAATGCGCCGACAGGCCGCCGCCGCGTTTCTGCACGTCGCCGATCCGGGCCTGAAAGCGCGGCTCGCCCTCGTGGTGCACCCCTTCGAGCGCGCGCGCATGGCCGTGGTCGGCCACCTGGCCGCCGGCCTCGGCGTAAAACGGCGTCTGGTTGAACACCACCCAAGCGGTGCCGCCCTCGCCCGCCAGCGCATCCGCCTTGCGGCCATCGGCGACGATGGCCTGGACGACGCCCTCGGCGGTTTCGGTGTCGTAGCCCAGGAAATCGGTCGCGCCCGCCGCCTCGGCGATGTCGAACCAGACGGCGGCATCGGCGGCCTCGCCCGTGCCGGCCCAGGCGGCGCGGGCCTTGGCCTTCTGCTCGGCCATCGCCGTCTCGAAGCCCGCGACATCGACCGAGCGGCCCTGCTCGCGCAGCGCGTCCTGCGTGAGGTCGAGCGGAAAGCCGTAGGTATCGTAGAGCCGGAACGCCGCCGCGCCCGGCAGCGGCTGGCCCTCGCCCAGCCTGGCCAGCTCGTCATCGAGGAGCCGCAGCCCGCGCTCGAGCGTCCTGCGAAAGCGCGTCTCCTCGAGCTTCAGCGTCTCCCCGATCAGCGCCTGCGCGCGGCCGAGTTCGGGATAGGCCTGGCCCATCAGCCCCACCAGCGCCGGCACCAGGCGGTGCATCACCGCATCCTGCGCGCCCAGCAGATGCGCATGGCGCATCGCCCGGCGCATGATCCGGCGCAGCACGTATCCGCGCCCCTCGGCTCCCGGCATCACCCCGTCGGCGATCAGGAAGGCGCTCGAACGCAGATGATCGGCGATCACCCGGTGATGGACGTTGCCCGGCCCGTCGGGTTCGCCGTCGGTCAGGTTGGCGCTGGTCTCGATCAGCGCGCGCATCAGGTCGGTGTCGTAATTGTCGTGCTTGCCCTGCAGGAGCGCGCCGATCCGTTCCAGCCCCATGCCGGTGTCGATCGACTGCATGTCGAGTTCGCGCATGGTGCCGTCCTCGAAGCGCTCGTTCTGCATGAAGACGAGGTTCCATATCTCGATGAAACGGTCGCCGTCCTCCTCGGCACTGCCCGGCGGGCCGCCCCAGATTTCCGGCCCGTGATCGTAGAATATCTCGGTGCAGGGGCCGCAGGGGCCGGTCGCGCCCATCGACCAGAAATTGTCGTCCGAAGCGATGCGGATGATGCGCTCGTCGGGCAGGCCGGCGTATTTCCTCCAGATCTCCGCCGCCTCGTCGTCGGTGTGGTAGACGGTGACCAGCAGGCGGTCGCGGTCGAGCCCGAAATCGCGGGTCAGCAGGTCCCAGGCATAGGGGATCGCCTGTTCCTTGAAATAGTCGCCAAAGCTGAAATTCCCCAACATCTCGAAGAACGTATGATGCCGCGCGGTATAGCCGACATTGTCGAGATCGTTGTGCTTGCCGCCGGCACGGACGCATTTCTGCGACGTCGCGGCGCGGACGTAGTCGCGGCGTTCGATCCCGGTGAAGAGGTTCTTGAACTGCACCATGCCCGAGTTGGTGAACATCAGCGTCGGGTCGTTGCGCGGCACCAGCGGCGAGGACGGAACGATACGGTGATCGTTCCGCGCGAAGAAATCGAGAAAGGTCGAGCGTATGTCGTTGAGCGTCGGCATCTGGGGTCCGTTCCTGGGGCGAGTGCGGCTGGCGCGCGCCCCGACGATGTAGCGGCGCCGCAGCCGCATGTCCACAGCCACGACCGCGCCGCCGCCGCTCACCGTGAAACGGGCCCGGGCGGCGCGCCCGGACCCGTTGCCCCGCGGATGGGTCTGCCTCAGGCTTCGAGGATGTCGCCGCCGTCCTCTTCGTCGTCGGAGGCTGCGCCGAAGTCGAGCCCGTGCGCGGCGCGGATCTTGTCCTCGATCTCCAGCGCGACGTCGGGATTTTCCTTCAGGAACGTCTTGGCGTTCTCGCGGCCCTGGCCGATGCGTTCGTCGCCGTAGCTGAACCAGCTGCCGGATTTCTCGACCACCCCGGCCTTGACCCCGAGATCGATCAGCTCGCCGGTCTTGGAAATCCCTTCGCCATACATGATGTCGAATTCCACCTGGCGGAAGGGCGGCGCCAGCTTGTTCTTGACCACCTTGACGCGGGTGGCGTTGCCGACCACCTCGTCGCGGTCCTTGATGGCGCCGATGCGGCGGATGTCGAGGCGCACGGAGCTGTAGAATTTCAGCGCGTTGCCGCCGGTCGTGGTTTCGGGGCTGCCGAACATCACGCCGATCTTCATGCGGATCTGGTTGATGAAGATCA
>CAZNMK010000281.1:0-4385 GCA_964574045.1 uncultured Roseovarius sp.
AGATCGCCAGCAAGCTGGTGCGCACCTATACCGACCGGCACGGGCTGAAATACCTCGCGCAGGAGCTTTTGGGCGTCGACCTCTCGAAACAGCAGCAATCGTCGGACTGGGGAGCGCCGGAACTGAGCGCGGCACAGCTCGACTATGCCGCCTCGGACGTGCTCTATCTGCACCGGCTGCGCGAGGCGCTGGACGAACGCCTCGCCCGCGAGGGCCGCACCGCGCTGGCGCAGGCCTGTTTCGACTTCCTGCCAATCCGTGCGCGGCTCGACCTCGAAGGCTGGCCCGAAATCGACATCTTCGCCCACTGATCATGGCCTGGCGCGACAACCTTCATTCCCGGTTCGTGGCCTGGATGAAGATCCTGCTGCCGCTGGCGGCGCTGGGCATATTGTCGACGCTGTTCCTGATCTCGAACGGGTTCGACCCCAGCCGGACCATGCCGGTCGCGGGCATCGACCTGCGCGAACGCGCGCAATCGCTGGGCGCCACCAGGGCAACCTTTGCCGGCGTCAGCGCCGAAGGGCACGAGGTATCGCTGCGCACCGAACGCGCCCGTCCCTCGGCCGAGAACCCCAGGCTGATCATGGCGCGCGACGTGACCGCCCGGCTGGTGCTCAGTTCCGGCGTCGAGATCGACCTGTCCTCGCTCAGGGGCGAGGTCGACCAGCGCGACAACAGCACCGCGCTGACCGGCGATGTCAGGATCGCGACCAGTTCCGGCTATGTGCTGACGACCGAGCGCCTGATCGCGCGGTTCGACAGGCTTTATGCCGAATCCCCCGGCCCGGTTGCCGGCCAGGCCCCGGCGGGCGATCTCAGGGCCGGGCGGATGGTGCTGGCCGACCGGTCCGACACCGGCGGGACACATTTGGTTTTCAGCAATGGCGTCAAGCTGATATACCGCCCGCAGGAGCCCGGAGAGTAGACCGACGTGTTTGACAGATTGACAGTGTTCGCGGCCCTGGTCGCGCTGGCCATTCCGGGCCCCGCCGGGGCACAGGGATCGCAGATCGCATTCGGCAGCATGCAGCAGGACAGCGGCCTGCCGGTCGAGGTGACGGCCGACAATCTCGATGTCGACCAGGCCGACGGCACCGCCGTCTTTACCGGCAACGTGCGCATAGGCCAGGGCGAGATGCGGCTTTCGGCGCCGCGTGTCGTGGTCGTCTACAAGGAGGACGAAAGCGGCATCGCGCAACTGCGCGCCAGCGGCGGGGTGACGCTGGTGAGCGGCCCCGACGCCGCCGAGGCCGCGCGCGCCGATTACGACATCGACACCGGCATGATCGAGATGCAGGGCGACGTGCTGCTGTTGCAGGGCGCCAACGCGCTGTCGGCGGAATGGATGACGGTCGACACCCGTGCCGGCACCGCGCGCATGTCGGGCCGGGTCAAGACCGTGATCCAGCAGGGCGGCGACGAATGAGCGCACCCGAACCCCGCCTGCACCTGGCGCACCGCAATCCCGGCCTCAGCGTGCGCTCGCTGCGCAAGAGCTACAAGAAACGCGTGGTGATCCGCGATGTCTCGCTAGAGATGGAACAGGGCGAGGTGGTGGCGCTGCTGGGCCCCAACGGCTCGGGCAAGACCACGACGTTCTACGCCATCGCCGGGCTCATATATCCCGAGGGCGGGCATGTGCTGATCGAGGGGCGCGATGTGACGCTCCTGCCGATGTACCGGCGCGCGCGGCTCGGCATCGGCTATCTGCCGCAGGAGATGTCGATCTTTCGCGGCCTCTCGGTCGAGGACAACATCATGGCGATCCTCGACATCTCGGAACGCGACCGCCACAAGCGCCGCGAGCGGCTCGAGGCGCTCCTGTCGGAGTTCTCGATCGAGCATCTGCGCCGGGTGCACGCGCTGGCGCTGTCGGGCGGCGAACGCCGGCGGGTCGAGATCGCGCGCTGCCTGGCCGCGAACCCCAAATACCTGCTGCTCGACGAACCCTTTGCCGGCGTCGACCCGATCTCGGTCGGCGATATCCGCCGCCTTGTCGCGGATCTGAAGACCCGCGGCATCGGCGTGCTGATCACCGATCACAACGTGCGCGAGACGCTGGAAATCGTCGACCGCGCCTACATCCTGCATGACGGCAAGGTGCTGATGTCGGGCAGCCCCGACGAGGTGGTCGAAAACGAGAACGTCCGCCGCGTCTACCTGGGCGACAGCTTTCGGATATACTGACCGCCGGCACCCGCGCATCCCCGCGAACCGGCTCCATAGCGGATTGACAAGAACCCGCGAAACGGCCGAGATTGAGATATGAGCTTCTGGGTTCCGTCCTTTCGTTGCCGTGGCGTCGCATCGCCAGATCGGGGTGGATCGTTTCCGAAGAGTTCCAAGACATAACAGGCCGGGCCATGTGCCGGCGCCCGCAGCGCCGGCAGCCGACGCCCCGCGCCCACAAACAAGGAGGCACAATGCGCTACAAAATCAGTGGAAAGCAGATCGACGTGGGCGATGCCCTGAAAACCCATGTGGAACAAGAGCTTGCCAGTGTCGTCGAGAAATACGCCGAACGCCCGACGGATGCGCATGTGGTGTTTTCCAAGAACGCCGCCGCCTTTGCCTGCGAGGCGACGGTACATCTGTCGACCGGGCTGACGGCCCAGGCCAGCGGCCAGGCGCACGAGATCTATGCCGCGTTCGATGCCTGCAGCGAAAAGATGGAAAAGCAGCTGCGCCGTTACAAGCGCAGGCTGAAGGATCATCACCGCGCCCGCGCCGAGCCGGTTGAACTTTCGGGTGCATCTGCCTATATCCTCGCATCCGAAACCGAAGGTGGGGATTCGGAACCCGAAAGCCTGCAACCGATCATCGTCGCCGAGATGGAAACCAGGATTCCATCGCTGTCGGTCGGCGAGGCGGTCATGCAGATGGAGCTTGCCGGCGTTCCCGTCCTGGTCTTCAGAAACGAGGGAAAAGACGGGTTGAACGTCGTCTACCGGCGCGACGATGGCAACATCGGCTGGATCGACCCGTAACCAGTGATGCCGGACGGCGCCCGCCGGGCGCGTCCGCGGAGCAGAAATAGATGGACATTTCCATGATCCTCAAACCTGAGGCCGTCAGAGTGTTGTCTGCGGTATCGAGCAAGAAGAGACTGTTTCAGGAACTCGGCACCATCGCCGAGGCCGCCTATGGCGTCAGCCATACCGATGCCATCGACGCGCTGCAGGAACGCGAGAGCCTAGGGCCGACGGGTGTCGGCCACGGCGTCGCGCTGCCCCATGCCCGCCTCGACGGGCTCGACAGGGTGGTGGGCGCGATGGTTCTGCTGGAAAAGCCGGTCGAATTCGACGCGGTGGACCGTCAGCTGGTCGACCTGGTGTTTGCGCTCTTTGCGCCCGCCGATGCCGGGGTCGAGCATCTCAAGGCGCTGGCGCGGGTATCGCGCACGCTGCGCGATGCATCGCTGTGCGCCAAGCTGCGCTCGAACAGCGATCCCATGACGCTCTATACCATCCTGACAGAGGCGCAGGCGGTGCAGGCCGCCTGATCCGGGTTCAGCCCCAGGGGCCGAACCCGAACAGCACATAATCGCGCTGATAGACGCGGACGGCGAGTTTCTCGACCTCGGCGTCATAGATGTCGGCCAGCACGAACGGGCTGTCGGCGGGCGCGGCGGGGGCGGCGGGGGCCTGCGGGTATCCCGCGGCGCGGGCCAGCCCCGGCAGCGCGGCGGGCATCTCGTCCTCGCGAATCACCATGTCGGGCACGGCGAACTGCGCCATCCCCTGCAGCGTCGCCGCCTGGCTGGCCCAGTGCGGATCGACGCGGATGCCGGTCTGGCCCGCCAGATTGGCGCGCAGGAATTCTAGAAACGCGACGAATGCCGCGCGGTGGGCGTCGCGGTCGTAGTCCGGCCCCGGCGCGCCGCCGGGGATCGGCAGCTTGTGAAAATTCCGCAAGGTGGTCCGGATGCGCGCGAACGTCCCCGGCCCGTCATTGAGGATACGCTCGCAGAACACCGCATGGGCACGGGCCACCGGGTGGCGCAGCACGGTGAAGCTGCGATGCCCGCTTCGGGCGCGCATCCACTGGCGCAGTTCCTTCTGGCTCATCTGGGTGGGCAGGGCGTCGGGCGAAACCCCGTCGAGCGCCGCCAGCCAGGCCGTCGCCTCGGCCTCGGGCCCGCCGCGGACCGGCATGAACAGGAGCGGCGCGCGCGCCCCGGTCACGAAACCGGGCACGGCCGCGCCGCGCCGGGGTTCGAAATTCGGGATGCGCGACAGGTTGAAACGGTCGAACCCGGCCAGCGCGCGCTCCATCTCGCGGAAATTCGAAACCTTCTCCGACAGCGGCGAGGGGTTCTGTTTCTTCAGCGAACCGTCGAGCTTTTCCAGCCGCTCGTCGGACCCCAGGAACGCCGCCAGCCC
>CAZNMK010000282.1:0-4378 GCA_964574045.1 uncultured Roseovarius sp.
GCCGCGGGCGTGCATGTCAGCGCGCTGATCGACGCCCGCCACGACGCCACCTGTGCCCTCGACGTGCCGTTCTATGCCGGCGCGCAGGTCAGCGACACCCACGGGCGGCGCGGGATCGAGGCGGTGAGCGTCGTCACCGGCGCGGGGCGCGAAAAGATCAAGGCCGAGTGCCTGGCGGTGTCGGGCGGCTGGAACCCGACGCTGCATCTGAGCTGCCACATGAACGGCCGGCCCGAGTGGCGCGAGGACATCGCCGCCTTCGTGCCGCGCCCCGGGGCGGTGCCGGGGCTGGTGGCGGCCGGCGCCGCGCGGGGCGATTTCTCGACCCGGGCGTGTCTCGCCGGCGGCGCGGCGGCGGCACGCGAGGCGCTGACGGCGATGGGCCGGAGCGCGCCCGAGGTTGACATTCCCGGCGCCGAGGACAGCCGCTACGACATAACGCCGCTCTGGTCGGTGCCGGGGCGGGGGCGGGCTTGGCTCGATTTCCAGAACGACGTGACGGTCAAGGACGTCCGCCTGGCGGCGCAGGAAAACTTCCGCTCGGTCGAGCACATGAAGCGCTATACCACCCAGGGCATGGCGCCCGACCAGGGCAGGAATTCGAACGTGGGCGCGCTGGCGGTGCTGGCCGATGCCACCGGGCGGGCCATCGCCGAGACCGGCACCACCGCCTTTCGCCCGCCCTACGTGCCCGTATCCATCGCCGCGATGGGCGCGGGCGGACGCGGCAAGGGCTTTGCACCGCAGCGCCTGACCGCCTCGCACGAGGCGAGCGTGGCGCGCGGCGCGCCGACGATCGAGGCCGGGCTGTGGTACCGGCCGAGCTATTTCCCGGCGCCGGACGAGCATCACTGGCGGCAGTCCTGCGACCGCGAGGTCATGATGGTGCGCAACGCGGTCGGGGTGACGGATGTCTCGACCCTGGGCAAGATCGACATCCAGGGGCCGGATGCGGCGGCGCTGCTGGACCTCGTCTATACCAACACCTTTTCGACGCTCGGGACGGGGCGGGTGCGCTACGGGCTGATGCTGCGCGAGGACGGGCATGTCATGGATGACGGCACCGCCGCGCGGCTGGGCGCGAACCACTATCTGATGACCACCACCACCGCCGCCGCCGGGCAGGTGATGCGGCACCTGGAATTCGTCCACCAGTGCCTGCGCCCCGACTGGGACGTGCGGATGGTCTCGGTCACCGAAAGCTGGGCGCAGTTCGCCATCGCCGGGCCGAAATCGGCCGAGCTGCTGAACGGGCTGCTGGATGCGCCGATGGGGGATGCGGACTGGCCCTTCATGTCCTGCGGCGCGGTCGGCATCGGCGGGGTGGCGGCGCGGCTTTTCCGCATCTCGTTTTCGGGCGAGAGAGGGTACGAACTGGCGGTGCCGGCGCGCCATGGCGCGGCGCTTTTCGACGAGCTGGCGGCGCGGGCCGGGGCGCTGGGCGGCGGCCCCTACGGGATGGAGGCATTGAACGTCCTGCGGCTGGAGAAGGGCTTCATCACGCATGCCGAAATCCACGGCCGCACCACCGCCTTCGACATCGGCATGGGCCGAATGGTGAGCGCGGGCAAGGACTGTATCGGCAAGGCCGCCGCCGCCCGTCCCGGCCTGTCGGGCGATGAACGCGAACAGCTGGTGGGGCTCAGGCCCGTGGGCACGGTCAGGATGCTGGTGCCCGGCGCGCATCTCTTCGACGAGGGCGCCGAGGCCGTCAGCGACAACGACCGGGGCTATATCACCTCGGCGGCGTTTTCGCCGACGCTGGGGCATTTCCTGGGGCTCGGGTTTCTCAGGAACGGCCGGGCGCGGCACGGGCAGCGGGTGCGGATGGTCGATCATCTGAAGGGGGTCGAGGCGGTGTGCGAGGTGCACGACCCGGTGCAGTACGACCCTGACGGAGGGCGGATGCGTGGTTGAGCTTGCAGCAAGAACCCCGCTGGCGGGGCTGGTGCCGGTGACCGTGGGCCGGGTGACGCTCCATGAGGCCGATCTCGGCCGGCTTACCTCGGTCGCGCCCTACCGGGGGCGGGACGCGGCGCTGGCCGACGCGCTGAAGGCCGCGCATGGCATCGCCGCGCCGGCGCCGGGGCGGGTCACCGGGCGGCTGGCGGCGCGGGCCGGGGGACGCGGCGATGTCTGCGCGATCTGGTTTGGGCAGCGGCTCTTTCTGCTGGCGGGGGCCGCGCCCGCGTCGGAACTGGCCACGCACGCGGCGCTGACCGACCAGACCGACGGTTGGGCCTGCGCGCGGCTGGAGGGCCGGGGCGCCACCGAGGTGCTGGCGCGGCTCACGCCCATCGACCTGCGCGCGGGCGCCTTTGGCCGCGGGCACACCGCCCGCACCGACCTGCGGCACATGGCGGCCTCGCTCACCCGGCTGGGCGAGGACGATTTCCTGATCCTGGTCTTCCGCGCCTTCGCCCGGACGCTGGTGCACGACCTGCGCCAGGCCATGCAGGGGGTTGCGGCGCGCGGCGGGGGCTGACAGTCTGGCGGCGTGGCAAGAGGGGTCTGAGATGGGGTTGAGGCAGCCTTGGGTTGCGTTGGGCATGGGTGCCGTCATCGCGGCCGCGGTGCCGCTGCCCGCGCCGGCGCAGGGGCTGAGCGCCGAGAACTGCCGCGCCACGCGCACCATCGTTTCCGCCGCCATCGCCGGGCGCAAGGCGGGCGAGACGCCGCAGGCCGTGGGCGCGCGGCTGGCCTCGGACGCGGGCGGCATAGCGGCCCGCTACCGCGCCACCGTGCCGACGCTGGTCGATCTGGTCTACAGGCTCGAACCCGGCCTGCTGACCGAGGCGACGGCGGCGCAGTTCGAGACCATGTGCCTGTCCTACCAGGGTTAGAACGGGTTGCGCCAGACCATAGCTGCCTCTTGGCGCGGGGCGGGCTTTGCCCCATATTCGGTGCATGAGTTTGCCGCCGGGATTCCTTGACGAGCTGAGAACGCGCACCTCGCTGGCGCAGGTCGTCGGGCGCAAGGTCGCATGGGACATGCGCAAGTCCAACCAGGGCCGGGGCGACATGTGGGCGCCGTGCCCGTTCCACCAGGAAAAGACCGCCAGTTTCCACGTCGACGACCGCAAGGGCTTTTACTATTGCTTCGGCTGCCACGCCAAGGGCGACGCCATCGGTTTCGTGCGCGAGACCGAAAACGTGGATTTCATCGAGGCGGTGCGCATCCTCGCCGCGGAGGCCGGGATGGCCATGCCCGAGCGCGATCCGCGCGCACAGGAAAAGGCCGACCGCCGGTCGCAGCTCTTCGAGGTGATGGAGATGGCCGTGCGCCATTTCCGCATGGGGCTGCAGACCGCCGCCGGGGCGGCGGCGCGCGACTATCTCGACGGGCGCGGGGTCGATGCAAAGGTGCGCGAGCGCTTCGAGCTGGGCTTTGCGCCCGATGCCTGGCAGGGGCTCAGGGACCATCTGACGGGCCGGGGCGTGGCGGCGCAAGACATCCTCGATTGCGGGCTCGCGCGCCCCTCGCAAAAGGGCGGCAGCCCCTACGACACCTTCCGGGGCCGCATCGTCTTTCCCATCCGCGACGGGCGCGGGCGCTGCATCGCCTTCGGCGGCCGCGCGATGGACCCCGGCGACAGCGCCAAGTATCTCAATTCGCCCGAGACCGTGCTTTTCGACAAGTCCCGCACGCTCTACAATCTCGCCCCCGCGCGCGAGGCCGCCGGAAAGGGCGCGCCGCTCATTGTGGCCGAGGGCTACATGGACGTGATCGCGCTGACGCAGGCGGGGTTCGGCGCGGCGGTGGCGCCCTTGGGCACGGCGGTGACGGCCGAGCAGCTGGCGATGCTGTGGCGCATGGCCGACGAGCCGGTGATCGCGCTTGATGGCGACAGCGCCGGGCTGCGCGCCGCGTGGCGGGTGATCGACCTGGCGCTGCCGCTCCTGGAGGCCGGCAAGTCGTTGCGCTTTGCGCTGATGCCGCAGGGGCTCGATCCCGACGACCTGCTGCGCCGGCAGGGGCCGCAGGCGATGAGGGCGGTGCTGGACGCGGCGCTGCCGATGGTCGAGCTTCTGTGGCGGCGCGAGACCGAAGCGCGCAGCTTCGACAGCCCCGAACGGCGCGCCGCGCTCGACAAGGCGCTCGATACGGCGGTCGGGCGCATCCGCGATTCGTCCATCCGCCATCATTACGGACAGGCGATCAAGGATTTGCGCTGGCGGTTCTTCAGCCGCGCGCGGCAGCGGTCCGCGCCCTCGGCGGGACGCGCAGGCAAAGGGGCAAGGGCGCCGGTGCATGGCGACACCAAGACCTCGCTGCTGGCGGCCGCCGGCGACGAGGTGCAGGTCGAGCTGCGCGAGGCGGTGATCCTGGCCACGCTGATCCTGACGCCCGAACTGGCCGAGGAATTCGAGGCCCGGC
>CAZNMK010000283.1:0-4367 GCA_964574045.1 uncultured Roseovarius sp.
AGCAGGATCGCCGCCAGCACCACCGAGCCGCCGGTGGGCGCCTGCACATGCGCGTCGGGCAGCCAGGTATGCACCGGCCACATCGGCATCTTGACCGCGAAGGAGGCGAAGAAGGCGATGAACATCAGCGTCTGCATGCCGCCGACGATGTGCAGCCCGAGGATCGAGAAGGTCTCGAACTCGAACTCGTGGGTCATCAGCGTCGGGATGTCGGTGGTCCCGGCCTCGGCGAACATCGCCACCATCGCCACCAGCATCAGCACCGAACCGAGGAAGGTGTAGAGAAAGAACTTGAACGCCGCATAGATGCGTTCCTTGCCGCCCCAGATGCCGATGATCAGGAACATCGGGATCAGCCCGCCCTCGAAGAAGAGGTAGAAGAGCACCAGGTCGAGCGCCATGAACACGCCCAGCATCAGCGTCTCGAGCATCAGAAACGCGATCATGTAGTCCTTGACCCGCACGGTCACGTTCCACGACGCCAGAATCGTGAGCGGCATCATGAAGGTGGTGAGCATCACGAACAGGACCGAGATGCCGTCGGCCCCCATCTTGTACTCGAGCCCCAGCAGCCACTGGCGTTCCTCGACGAACTGGAACCCGGTGTTCGAGGGATCGAAGTCGAACAGGATGAAGAGCGACACCAGAAAGGTGAGCGTCGTGGCGATCAGCGCAACCCATTTGGCGTTGCGCTGCGCCGCCTCGTCCTCGCCGCGCAGGAAGATGGCGAGGATCGCCGCCGCGATGGCGGGGATGAAGGTGGTGATGGAAAGCAGGTTGTCCATTACTCGGCCCCCCCGGCCATGACCATCCAGGTGACGAGCACCGCGATCCCGATCACCATCGCGAAGGCATAGGTAAAGATGTAGCCCGACTGCGCCCGCCCCGCGAGGCGGGTGAAGAAGGGAACGATCCCCATCGCCACGCCGTTGAGAAAGCCGTCGATGATGCCCAGGTCGCCGCCCCGCCACAACAGCCGGGCGAGGCGCTTGATCGGGTTGACCAGCACCGCGTCGTATAGCTCGTCGATGTACCACTTGTTGAGCAGAAAGAGGTAGAGCGGCCGCTGGCTCTGGGCGAGGCGCGCCGGCAGGCCGGGCTCGACGATATAGAACCAGATCGCCACGCTGAGCCCCAGGAGCATCGCCAGGAACGGGCTGACCTTGACCCAGGCCGGGGCATGGTGGGCCTCGTCCATGACATGGTTGTCGGCGGCCATGAAGATGGCGCCCTGCGGCGCGCCGGCGGCGTGTTCGTCGCCGCCCCCCGCCGTGGTCGTTTCGCCGTGGCTTTCCCCGGCGGCGGCCTCGGCATGTACGGGGATGCCGAAGAAGCGGTTCACCCGGTCATGATCGCCGAAGAAGCTGCCGTACCAGACCATCCCCGACAGCACCGCGCCGACCGCCAGCGCGACGAGCGGCACCAGCATGACCATGGGGCTTTCATGGGCATGCTCATGCGCATGCCGGTCGCCGCGCGGCGTGCCCCAGAAGGTCATGAACATCAGCCGCCAGCTGTAGAAGCTGGTGAAGAGCGCGGCGACGACCAGCGCCCAGAAGGCAACGCCCCCTGCGGTGCCGGCCCAGGCGCTTTCGATGATGGCGTCCTTCGAAAGGAACCCGGCAAAGCCGATATGGGTCAGCGGAATGCCCACGCCGGTGATCGCCAGCGTGCCGATCATCATCATCCAGAAGGTCACCGGCAGTTTCTTGCGCAGCCCGCCATAGTTGCGCATGTCCTGTTCGTGGTGCATCGCGGTGATGACAGAGCCCGAGCCGAGAAAGAGCAGCGCCTTGAAGAAGGCGTGCGTCAGCAGGTGGAACATCGCCACCGAATAGACGCCGACGCCGGCGGCCACGAACATGTAGCCAAGCTGCGAACATGTCGAATAGGCGACCACGCGCTTGATGTCGTTCTGCACAAGGCCCACCGTGGCGGCGAAGAAGGCGGTGATGGCGCCGATATAGACGACGAGCATCTTGGCCTCGGGCGCGAATTCGAAGAGCGGCGACATCCGGCAGACGAGGAACACGCCGGCCGTCACCATCGTCGCGGCGTGGATCAGTGCCGACACCGGGGTCGGGCCTTCCATCGCGTCGGGCAGCCAGGTGTGCAGGATGAACTGCGCCGACTTGCCCATCGCGCCGATGAAGAGCAGGACCGCCACGAGGTTGGCCGCGTTCCATTCCGTCCACAGGAAAGCCAGCTGCGTCTCGGCCAGCTCCGGCGCGGCGGCGAAGACATCGTCGAGCCTGATCGAATCGGTGAGGTAGAAGAGCGCAAAAATCCCCAGCGCGAAACCGAAGTCGCCCACCCGGTTGACCACGAAGGCCTTGATCGCGGCGGCGTTGGCCGAGGGCTTGCGGAAATAGAAGCCGATCAGGAGGTAGGAGGCGAGGCCCACCCCCTCCCAGCCAAAGAACATCTGCGCCAGGTTGTCGGCGGTCACCAGCATCAGCATGGCGAAGGTAAAGAGCGAGAGGTAGGCGAAAAAGCGCGGCCGGTAGCTCTCGTTCTCGCCGAAATTCTCGTCATGGGCCATGTAGCCCACCGAATAGAGGTGTACCAGCGCCGAGACCGTGGTCACCACGATCAGCATGATCGCGGTCAGCCGGTCGAGCCGGATCGCCCAGGGCGCATCCAGCGTGCCCGAGCGGATCCAGTCGAGGATATGCACCTGGTGCGTCTGCCCGTCATGGCCCAGGAACACCACCCAGCTGAGCAGGCACGACAGAAAGAGCAGACCCGTGGTCAGCCATTGCGCGCCCTTGTCGCCGATGATCCGCCAGCCGAACCCGGCGACGATGGCGCCGACAAGCGGGGCGAAGAGAATGATGCCGGTCATGTCCTCACCCCTTCATCATGTTGACGTCTTCGACGTCGATGGTGCCGCGGTTGCGGAAGAAGCAGACCAGGATCGCCAGGCCGATGGCGGCCTCGGCCGCGGCCACGGTCAGCACGAAGAGGGTAAAGACCTGCCCGACCATGTCGCCGAGATGGGCCGAGAACGCCACCAGGTTGATGTTGACCGCGAGCAGCATCAGCTCGATCGACATCAGCAGGATGATCACGTTCTTGCGGTTGAGGAAGAGCCCGAAGATGCCGATGACAAAAAGCGCCGCCGCCACCGTCAGGTAATGTTCCAGTCCTATCATCTTGTCCCTCCGGGTTCGACCCGTCGTCTCTTTTGCATCGTGCGCCCCGGACCTGATCCGGGGCCTCTTTTCGTCATGTCCCCGCCGCGCGCCTCGCCGCCGGGGGGTTCCGGGTCAGGCCCGGGACGGGCTCACAGCCCCTGCCCCGGTTTGACGTCGCGCAGCTCCATCGCCGTGGCCGGGTCGCGGTACATCTGCGCCAGCACGTCCTGGCGCTTGATGTTCTGGCGATGGCGCAGCGTGAGCACGATCGCGCCGATCATCGCCACCAGCAGAATGAGCCCGGCGAGCTGGAAGAGCAGGAAGTACCTGTCATAGAGGATCAGCCCCAGCGCGGCGGTGTTTTCCACCCCCTCGGGCGTGGGCGCGGCGCGCGCGGCGCCGGCGCCCCCGGACATCTGCCAGTCGCCGAAAACGATGCCAAGCTGCATCAAGAGGATCAGCCCGATCAACAGCGCCAGCGGCATGTATCTGGCCATCTCGGCCTTGAGCTCGGCGAAATCGACGTCGAGCATCATCACCACGAAGAGAAACAGCACCGCCACCGCGCCGACATAGACGATGAGCAGGAGCATCGCCAGGAACTCGGCCCCCAGCAGCACGAATAGCCCCGCCGCCGAGGCGAAGGCCAGAATGAGCCACAGCACCGAATGCACCGGGTTGCGGCTGACGACCGTGAACAGCCCGCCGGCAAGCAGCGATACGGCAAAGAGGTAGAACGACAGCGCGGCGATGGTCATGATTGGTCTTCCCCTTCGGTTTCCTCGTCCAGCACCTCGCGGGCGAATTCCATCGCCCGGGTCATCGACGGGATGCCGGCAAAGACGGCCATCTGGGCGATGGTCTCGGCGATCTCGTCGCGGCTGGCGCCGGCCTCGCGCGCGTGGCGCACGGTCATGCGGATCTGGGTGTCGCTCTGCGCCCCCAGCATCGTGAGCCCGGCGAGCGTCAGCAATAGCCGGGTCTTGGCATCCAGCCCCTCGCGGCTGATGCCGCGGCCGAACGACATCTCCATCAGGTCCCTGGGCATGGTCGGCCACAGCTTTTCGAACCCCTTGGGCGAGAACGACTCCAGCGCCGGATTGAAGGCTTTCGCCATCTCCTGCGCCTGGGCCATCATGGCCTCGAAAGGGTTCCTGGCATCGCTCATCTGTAGGGTGCGTCCAGTTCCTGGTTGCGGGCGATCTCGGCCTCCCAGCGTTCGCCGTTGTC
>CAZNMK010000284.1:0-4325 GCA_964574045.1 uncultured Roseovarius sp.
TGCCGGAATGGCTGCTCAGGCATCTGCGCTACACGGCCGTGGCGGTGCTGCCGGGGCTGGTGGCACCGCTGGTGCTGTGGCCGGCGGCCACCGGCGGCAGCCCCGACGCGGCGCGCCTTGCCGCCGCGGCGGCGACGATCGCCGCGGGATTTGCAACCCGCAACGTGCTGCTTTCGATCGTCGCCGGCGCGGCGGCGCTTTACCTGGGGCTCTACCTGGCGGGCTAGGGCGCGTCCCAACGGACCGGATTCACACGCGCCCCGGCCCCCGAGCCGGGGCCTGTGCGCCGGTGGCACGAGATCCCGGGCCAAGCCCGGGACGGGTGTTTGCGCTTGGACGCGACCCTCCGGGCGCCGCCCGGCGCCGGCACGCTCAGCCGTGTTCCTTGAGCAGCCGCTGTTTCTGGCGGTTCCAGTCGCGCTTGGCCTGGGTTTCGCGCTTGTCGTGGGTCTTCTTGCCCTTGGCGATGCCGATCTTGATCTTGGCCATGCCGCGATGGTTGAAATACAGAACCAGCGGCACCAACGTCATGCCCT
Source organism: uncultured Roseovarius sp. (assembly GCA_964574045.1). Classification (GTDB taxonomy): domain Bacteria; phylum Pseudomonadota; class Alphaproteobacteria; order Rhodobacterales; family Rhodobacteraceae; genus Roseovarius. The sequence goes on from CAZNMK010000284.1 coordinate 537, forward strand.
TGCGCTGGGTCTCGTTCCACATCCGCGCCAGTTCCTTTCGCGAAACCAGCAGCTTGCGGCGGCGGCGCTCGTCGTGGCCGAATGTCCTGGCCTGGTCGTAGGGCGCGATATAGGCGTTGACGAGCCACAGTTCGCCATTCTCGACGGCGGCATAGCTTTCGGCGATGTTGGCCGAACCCTGGCGCAGCGACTTGACCTCGGAGCCTTCCAGAACGATGCCGCATTCGATGTCGTCCTCGATGGCATAATCGAACCGCGCGCGCCGGTTCTCGGCCACGATCTTGTAGTTGGGGTTGTCCTTCGCCTTTGCCATCGGAACTTCCTATCCAAGCCCGCGGTCCCTGTCCAGCGCGGGGGCGGACCGCCGGATCGGCGAAATCCCACGCAGGCGGCGGGGGCTGCGATGGACAGGCACGCGATCAGCCGATAAGCAATGCGGCAACGGCCGGCGGCGCGCCGCCGGACCAGGCAAAGGCAATACTCATGTCCGATTCTCTCTTTGGAACCGATGGCGTTCGCGGCCGGGCCAACAGCTGGCCGATGACGGCCGAAACGGCGCTCAGGCTCGGCGCCGCCGCCGGCCGCTATTTCCGCCGCGACGAACACGAACACCGGGTGGTGATCGGCAAGGACACCCGCCTGTCGGGCTACATGATCGAGACCGCGCTCACCGCCGGGTTCACCTCGACGGGCATGGACGTTTTCCTGCTCGGGCCGGTGCCGACGCCGGCGGTGGGCTATCTGACGCACGGTCTGCGCGCCGATGTCGGCGTCATGATCTCGGCCAGCCACAACCCGGCCCACGACAACGGCATCAAGCTGTTCGGTCCCGACGGCTTCAAGCTCTCGGACAGCGACGAGGCCGGCATCGAGGCGCTGATGACGAACGGGATCGAACCCGCCGCGCCCGAAAAGATCGGCCGCGCCAGACGGTTCGACGACGCGCGCGGGCGCTATGTGGAATACGCCAAGAGCACCTTTCCCTTTCGCCGCCGCCTCGACGGGCTGCGCATCGTCGTCGATTGCGCGAACGGCGCCGCCTATCGTTGCGCCCCGGACGTGCTGTGGGAACTGGGTGCCGAGGTGATCAGCATCGGCGTTTCGCCCGACGGGCACAACATCAACCAGGGCTGCGGCTCGACCCACCCCGGGGCGGTGGCGCAGAAGGTGACCGAGGTGCGCGCCGATATCGGCATCTGTCTGGATGGCGACGCCGACCGCGTGGTGCTGGTCGACGAAACGGGCCGTGTCGCCGACGGCGACCAGATCATGGCGCTGATCGCCACCCGCTGGGCCGACGAGGGCCGCCTCGCCGGCAACACGCTGGTGGCGACGGTGATGTCCAACCTCGGGCTGGAACGCTATCTGGCGGCCAGGGGCATCGCACTTTGCCGCACCAAGGTCGGCGACCGCTACGTCGTCGAGGCGATGCGCGCGGGCGGCTACAACCTGGGCGGCGAACAGTCCGGCCATATCGTGATGACCGACTACGCCACCACCGGCGACGGGCTGATCGGCGCGCTGCAGTTCCTGGGCTGCATGGCCGAGACCGGGCAGAAGGCCAGCCAGCTGGCGCAGGTGTTCCAGCCGGTGCCGCAAAAGCTGGTCAATATCCGCTACGAGGCTGGCAAGACGCCGCTTTCGGCCGATACCGTGCAACAGGCCATAGCGGCGGGCGAATCGCGGCTGGGCAGCGACGGGCGCCTGCTGATCCGCAAGTCGGGCACCGAACCGCTGATCCGGGTCATGGCCGAAGCGGTCGAGCCGGCGCTGCTGGACGATGTGCTGTCGTCCGTGGTCGCCGCGGTGCGCGCCGAAAGCTGACCCCCGGCGCGCGTCCCCCCTACCAGAAGACCCCGAACGCGCCGGCGGCGTTCCCCGACAGGATCAGGTCGTCGATGACGATCACGTCGCCATCGCCGAAGTCGATGATCGCGCCGCCGTCGGTCAGGCGGATATAGGCATCGACATAATCGCTGAATCCGGCACCGGGGATGATCCAGTCCGGGTCGATCAGGATGCGGTCGGTGGCGGTGTCGAAACGGGTATAGCGGTCGGTGCCGTCGCCCGACAGAAAGACGAATGTGTCGCGCCCGTCGCCGCCGGTCAGGGTATCCTCGCCGGCGCCGCCATTGAGCCAGTCGTTGCCGGCACCGGCAACCAGCACGTCGTCGCCCGCCCCGCCAAGCACCGTGTCCGCCCCCGCGCCGCCATCCGCCCGGTCGTCGCCGGCGCCGCCGTCCAGCCAGTCGGCCCCGCCGCCGCCGTCGAGATCGTCGTTGCCGCCACCGCCGTGAAGCCGGTCGTCGTCCTCCTGACCGTCGAGACGGTCGTTGCCCTCGCCGCCCTCCAGGCTGTCGTTGCCGGTGCCGCCGGCCAGGGTGTCGGCCCCATCCTCGCCAAAGAGGAAATCGTCGCCGTCGCCGCCGCCGAGGTCGTCGTCGCCCAGATCGCCGTGCAGCGTGTCATTGCCCGCGCCTCCGTCGGCGGTGTCGTTCTCGCCTTGGCCATAGATCAGGTCGTCGCCGTCCCCGCCCGACAGCAGATCGGCGCCGCCGGCGCCATAGATGCTGTCATCGCCCGCGCCGCCATGGACGGTATCGTCGCCCCGCCCGGCATTGAGGTCGTCACCTCCCGCCCCCCCGTCGAGCAGGTCATCGCCCCATTCGCCGGCCAGCGTATCGGCACCGTCGCCGCCCAGCAGCGTGTCGTTGCCGTCGCCGCCGCCGATGCTGTCGTTGCCCGCACCGCCATCGAGCAGGTCGTTGCCCAGATCGCCGGCGAGCGTATCGTTGCCGTCGCCGCCCTCGACGGTGTCGTCCTCGCCCTGGCCATGGATCAGGTCGTGCCCCGCCCCGCCCGACAGGCTGTCGGCGCCGCCGGCGCCGTAGATGCTGTCATTGCCCGCGCCGCCCTCGACGGTGTCGTCGCCCCGCCCGGCATTGAGGTCGTCGTCCCCCGCCCCGCCCTGCAGCAGGTCGTCGCCCCAGCCGCCGGTCAGCGTGTCGTCGCCGCCAAGCCCGATCAGCGTGTCCGCGCCGTCGGTGCCGTCGATCCGGTCCGCCCCTTCGGTGCCGGTATCGCCCTCGTCCGGCGGGCGCGGGGCAGGCGGGACAACGGCGTGGTTGATCCGCACCTCCACCGCCGCGCGCACGGCGTCGGCGTCGAGCGGCCCGCCCGCCGCGCTGAGCAGGACGATGGTTTCGTCCCTATGGACGATCGTGGCGCCGGTGGCGCTGGCGACGATTTCCAGCGCATCCGGGTCATATAGGAATGGCAGCCCCGAGAGGTCGAGCACGTCCTCTGCCGGGTCGAAGCCGGCGATGGTGTCGGCCTGCCCGTCGCCGGTCAGCACATAGCGGTCGGCGCCGGCGCCCCCGTCCAGCCGGTCGGCGCCGGCACCGTCGATCAGGATGTCGTCGGCCGCCGTCCCGGTCAGCGTCCCGCCGCCGTCGCCGGCCGCCAGCGCCGCGCCGCGCCCGGCGAGATCGACGCTCAGCATGAAGATGCCGGCCTCGCCCTCGACCGCGACAAAGACCTGCAGCGTATCGCCGATCACCGCGATTTCCAGCGCAGTCACATCGTCGAGCCCGGCCGCCGCGCTGCCGGCGATGCTGTCGAGATGCACCAGCCGCCCCCCCGGCATCAGCTGCAGCAGGGTCACGCCGCCATCGCCGCCGGCGGCAACCACGTAGGTATGCCCGTCATGAGTCAGGGCCTCGACCTGCGTGGCGTCGCCAAAGCGCGAGTCGCGCGTGTCGAGCACGTGATCGGTGGGCATCAGCCCGC
>CAZNMK010000285.1:0-4314 GCA_964574045.1 uncultured Roseovarius sp.
CGATCGCCTCGGCCACGTCGCCGGTGACGTCCTGGATGCGCACGCCCAGCCAGCCGCGGCGGGTCTCGCCGTACTCTCGCAATTGATCGACCACCCGCGAGACGACGTTCGACGCCATCGAGAACCCGATCCCGATCGAGCCGCCATCGGGGCTGAGAATGGCGGTGTTCACACCGATCACGCTGCCCGCCATGTCGAATAGCGGCCCGCCCGAGTTGCCGCGGTTGATCGCCGCGTCGGTCTGGATGTAGTCGTCATAGGTGCCCGACAGCGCCCGGTTGCGCGCCGACACGATCCCGGCGCTGAGCGAAAAGCCCTGCCCCAGCGGGTTGCCCATCGCGACCACCCAGTCGCCGACGCGGGCGGTGTCGCTGTCGCCGAAGCTGACGAAGGGCAGCGGCTCTTCGGCCTCGACCTTCAGCAGCGCGATGTCGGTCTTGGGGTCGGTGCCCACGAGCTCGGCCTTCAGCTCCTTGCCGGTGAAGAACTCGACGATGATCTCGTCGGCGCGTTCAATGACGTGGTTGTTGGTGACGACATAGCCGTCCTCGGAAATCACGAAGCCCGAACCGAGCGCGGTGGTCCGGCGCGGCTGATCGCCGTTGCGGTCCTGGAATTCGCGGAAGAAATCCTCGAAGGGCGACCCTTCGGGCACCATCGGCAGGGGCATCGTGCCCTGGGCGACGGTCGTGGTGGTGGTGATGTTGACCACCGCCGGGCTGACCTTTTCGGCCAGATCGGCAAAGCTGTCGGGACGCGCCTGCGCCGAAATGGCCTGGGCGACGATCAGCGCCATCGCCAGCACCGTCAGCCAGACGGCCCGGACCGCGCCCTGGCGGTCTGCATGTTGTGCGATTGATCTTGCGGCCACGGAATTCTCCTCCGTATCGGGGGCCGGCGGGCGGCCCTTGCTCTTGGTGGGTTGCTCCGCCAATGTAGGCAGTGCGGCGCCATTCTCAAAGAGGCGCCGGGAATGTCACGATCATGTGATGCGCGATCAGCCGCCCAGCGCCCTGGCGCACCACAGGAAAACCAGCCCCAGCGCGATCGCCCCCAGGCCGATCAGGCGGCGGCTTTCCTCTGGCATGGCGCGCAGCGCCGCCAGCATCTGCTCTACCAGCGAAGGGGCCAGCGCATAGACCAGCCCCTCCACCACCAGCACCAGCCCCAGCGCCAGCAGGACCGTCGCCATCATTGCGCGTCCGTCGCGCCCGCCCCGTCATCGGTGGCGCCCGACTGTTCCTGTTCCTGTTCCAGCCGCAGGCGTTCGGCCTCCGGCAGGTCGTCCGAGATCTGCTGCTGCGGCGCCATTTCGCGCAGCCGGTCGATGTCGATACCGTCGACCGCGACCCGGCCCAGCCCGCGGGCGCGGATGGCCGAGAACATCTCCGACAGGAATTCGCTGTCGGGCGAAAAGACCAGGGTCGAATTATCCGCCTGCATCGCCCGCTCCAGCGCCGTCAGCGACCGGTAGAAGGCAAAGAACTCGGCGTTGTTGCCAAACGCCTCGGCATAGATGCGGTTGCGTTCGGCATCGGCCTCGCCTCGGGTGATCTCGGCATCGCGCTCGGCGTTCGACACGGTCTCGACGACCGTCCGGTCGGCGGCCGCGCGCACCCGCTGGGCCGCCTCGTTGCCGCGCGCGATCTCGTCGGCGGCCTCGCGTTCGCGCTCGGCGCGCATCCGCGCAAAGGTGGCATCCAGGTTCTGCTGCGGCAGGTTGGTCTGCTTGAGCCGGACGTCCACGATCTCCAGCCCCAGACCGGCGGCACTGGTGCGGGCCTGGGCGCGGATACGCAGCGCCAGGTCGCGCCGCTCGGGCGACAGGATCGTGTCGGATGTCACCTGGTCGGCACCCAGCACCTCGCGGATCTGGGCGTTGAGGATCGACGACAGCCGGTCCTCGGCCGCACGAATGCCGCCCACGCCCACCGCCTGGCGGAACTGCACCACATCGGCGATGCGGTAGCGCGCAAAGGCATCGACGACCAGCCGGCGGTCGTCCGACGGCGTCACCTCGATGGTTTCGGTATCGAACGACAGGATGCGGTCGTCATAGCGCACCACCTCCTGGATGATCGGGATCTTGAAGCCCAGGCCGGGCTCTTCGACCACCTGCTTGATCTGTCCGAATTGCAGGACCAGCGCCTTTTCACGCTCGTCGACGATAAAGATCGCCGACAGGGCCCCGATGACCGCGATCACCAGGACCGGAAGAAGAATGGCCGTTTTCCGCATCAGTTCGCCCCCCCGGTTCCGCGTGCGCCCGTGCCGCGCGGCAATTCGTTAAGCGGCAGATACGGCACCACGCCGTTGCCGCCCTCGCCACCCGTCAGGCTTTCGTCGATCAGCATCTTGTCGAGCCCGCCAAGCGTGCGCTCGATCGTTTCCAGATAGAGCCGGCGCTGCGTCACCTCGGGCGCGCGGTTGAACTCCTGCGCCACGGCGATAAAGCGGCTGGCCTCGCCGATAGCCTCGTTGACCACCTGGGCGCGATAGCCTTCGGCCTCTTCCAGCACGCGCGCGGCATCGCCGCGGGCCTCGGCCAGCACCCGGTTGGCATAGGCGTCGGCCTGGCGTTGCAGGCGGTCGCGTTCCTGTTCGGCCGCCTGCACCTCGCGGAAGGCGTCGATCACCTGCGCCGGCGGGTCGGCGGTATCCAGGTTCACCCGCACGATGTTGATGCCGCTGACATAGTCGTCCAGCGTCTCCTGGATGTTCTCGCGGGCGGTATCGGCAATGATGCCGCGGTCGCGGTTCAGGATCGGAGAAAGATTGGTGGCCGCGATGATCTCGCGCATCACCGATTCAGACACCGCGCGCACCGTCAGCTCGGGATCGCGGATATTGAACAGGAGCTTGGCCGGATCGTTGATGTTCCACACCACCTGAAAGTCGATGTCGACGATGTTGGCATCGGTGGTCAGCATCAGCCCGTCGTCGTCGCGTCCCCGGCCGACGCCGATATCCTCGGTCCGCTCGGAGGTGACGTTGACCACGTCATAGGTCACCACCGGCCACGGCGCGAAGTTGAGCCCCGGATTGCCGATCGACGAGAACTCGCCCAGGAAAAGCTCGACCGACTGTTCCTCGGGCTTGACGGTATAGAAACTCGCCGCCCCCCACAGCACGACCGCGATGAGGCCGCCAAGCAGCACGGTGCCGCGGCCAAAGCCGGGGCCGCCGCCCTGGCCGCCGCCGCCGCCGCGCCCGCCGCCGCCGCGGCCGCCCATCAGCACGCGCAGCTGGTCCTGACCCTTGCGCACGAGCTCGTCGATCTCGGGGATCTGCGGCCCGCCCTCGGGCGGACGCCGTCCGCCGCGGCCGCCGCGACGGCCATCGTCGCCGCCGTTGCCGCCCGAACCTCCGCCGCCCCAGGGGCCGCCAGAATTTCCAGCCATCTAACCTCTTCCTTCCGTTGTCAGCGCCTTTGCGGACACTGTGCCCTAAACTGTGCGCGAACGGGCAAAAATCAACCGCCGCGCACCGGCTCTCTCATTGTCACGATCTCTTCGGACATGGTGGGATGCACCGCGACCGTCCGGTCGAAATCGGCCTTGGTGGCCCCCATCTTGACCGCGATGCCGGCCAGCTGGATCATCTCGCCCGCCCCCGGCGCCACGATATGGCAGCCCAGCACCTTGCCGGTGGCGCGGCTGACGATCAGTTTCATCAGCACCCGGTCGGAGCGGCCGGCAAAGGCTTGCTGCATCGGCTTGAACGAGGTGCAGTAGACATCCACCGGCTCGCGCTCGCGCGCGTCTTCCTCCGACAGGCCGACGGTGCCGAATTCGGGCTGGGTAAAGATCGCGGTCGGGATCAGGTCGTGATCGACCGGCGTGGGATTGGCGTTGAACACGGTCTCGACAAAGGCCATGCCCTCGCGGATGGCGACCGGGGTCAGGTTGACGCGGTCGGTGACGTCACCGATGGCATAGACCGACGGCACGCCCGACTGGCTGTATTCGTCGACCGTGACCTCGCCCTTGCGGCCCAGTTTCACGCCGACCTCCTCAAGGCCCATGTCGGCGGTGTTGGGCGCCCGCCCGGTGGCGAACATCACCTTGTCGAACACCCGTTCGGTGCCGTTGGTGGCCGTGACGCGCCAGCCGCCCCCGGCCTGCTCCATTCCCAGGATATTGGTGCCGAGGTGCAGGTCGATGCCATTGCCGATCATTTCTTCGGCAATGAGGCCGCGCGCCTCTTCGTCGAAGCCGCGCAGGATCTGGGCGCCGCGGTAGAACTGCGTCACCTGCACGCCGAGCCCGTTGAGGATGCCGGCGAATTCGCAGGCGATATAGCCGCCGCCGACGA
>CAZNMK010000286.1:0-4304 GCA_964574045.1 uncultured Roseovarius sp.
GCGACCGCACGATCGGGTCGATCTTCCACTTGTGGTTCCAGACGCGGGTGGCGATGTCGACCATGACCGGGCTCCGATGGGCAATGCCGGGCAGGTTAAAGCAAAGCGGGCGGGGGGTGGCAAGGCCACGGCGGGATTCTGGCGGGCTTGGCGCAAGGCGTGGTATGATCGGGCGATGGCACAGCTATGCAGCCACTGGATCGAGGCCCGGGACATGGTGCGATCGCGCGCCTGGCGGCAGGGGTACGAATCCTACCGCAAGGGCGAGGCGCCGGATTTCGCCGGGCGCGGCCGCCGGGCGCTGGCCTATGAATACGGGCGGCTGACCGCGGCGCTGCTCAGCAGCGAGGGGCAGAGCCTTCACCGCGTGTCGGCGGCGCGCCCGGTCAATCCACATCATCTGCCCGGTCTGGTTCGGGCGCTGAGGCGCGCGGCGGTGGGGCGGCTCACGCCGCGCCCGACTCCGGCGCCGGCTCCGGCTCCGGCTCCGGCTTGACCGAAATCATGGCTGCCCGGCGCACCGGGGGCTAGAATGACAATTCGGCTTTTCGGGCACTACGAACGAAGGGGGCAGGTCGTGAGGTTTCTGGTCACCGGCGGCGCCGGGTTCATGGGCATCAACCTGGTGCGGTTCCTGCTCGAGCGCGGCCACGAGGTGCGCAGCTGGGACATCGCGCCCTTTGCCTACCCCGAAGCGGGTCGCGTCGAGGTGCTGCAGGGCGACATCCGCGACGAGGGGCTGCACGAGCGCGCCTTTGCCGGCGTCGACGTGACGGTGCATTGCGCCGCCGCGCTGCCGCTTTGCGGCCGCGACGAGATCATGTCGACCAATGTCTGGGGCACGCGCCTCTTGCTGCAAACGGCGGCAGCGCGCAAGATCGCGCGCTTCGTCCATATCTCCTCCACCGCCGTCTACGGCATTCCCGACCATCACCCGCTGGTCGAGGACGACCCGCTGGTGGGCGTGGGGCCTTATGGCGAATCCAAGGTGCTGGCCGAACGGGTGTGCGAGGAATTCCGCGCCGCGGGGATGTGCCTGCCGGTACTGCGGCCGAAATCCTTTGTCGGTCCCGAGCGGCTGGGCGCGTTCGAGCTGCTCTACGATTTCGCCGCCGACGGGCACAACTTTCCGGTGCTGGGGCCGGGGCGCAACCGCTATCAGCTGCTCGATGTCGACGACCTCAACGCCGCGGTGCTGCTGGCCGCCACCGCCGATGCCGCAATCGCGAACGATACCTTCAACGTCGGCGCGGTGAGCGTCGGGTCGCTGCGCGAGAGCTTTCAGGCGGTGCTCGACCGCGCCGGGCACGGCAAGCGGGTGATCGGCCTGCCGGCGGCGCCCGCGATCTGGACATTGCGGGGGCTCGAGACGGTGGGCCTGTCGCCGCTCTACAAGTGGATCTACGAGACCGCCGGCAAGGACAGTTTCGTCAGCACCGACAAGATCGCCGGCCGGCTGGGCTGGCAGGCGCGGTTTTCAAACGAAGAGGCGCTGTTGCGCAACTACGACTGGTATCTCGCCAACCGCGGCAGGATCGCGGCGCAGGCCGGCGTCACCCACCGGGTGCCGTGGAAGCGTGGCGCGCTGCGGCTCCTGCGGCTGGTGATCTGAGCGGCGTTCGGGGGACTCCCGACCGCGTTCCGGCACTGGTTGAATGCCCGCCCTTCCCATGCGCATGCCGCGACCGTGGATTTCCGCTGCGGCTCGCCCGCGGATACCGCGATGCATGGAGGGCGGCGCCCGCCGGGCGGGGACGGCAAACTGCGCCGCATCCCACTGCGCGAGGCCGGTTTCGGGAAACGGACGCGCTGTCCCGCCGAAACCGGACCCATGTTGCGCGGCTTTCTCATCCGCCGGGCGCGGGGCCCGGCTCGGGGGCCGGTGCACCCGTCCCGGACCCGATCCGGGGCCTTTTCGCCCCCATTCGCGATGGAACGGCGCCGTCAGAGCCGTTCCAGCGCCAGCGCGATGCCCTGCCCGCCGCCGATGCACATGGTCACCAGCGCCCGTTTTCCGCGCGTGCGTTCCAGCTCGTAAAGCGCCTTGACGGTCAGGATCGCGCCGGTCGCGCCCACCGGATGGCCCAGCGCGATGGCGCCGCCGTTAGGGTTCACCTTGGCCGGGTCGAGGCCCAGCGCGCGATTGACCGCTATGGCCTGGGCGGCGAACGCCTCGTTCGATTCGATCACGTCGAAATCGCCGGCCTCCAGGCCGGTCCTTTCCAGCAGCGTCCGCACCGCCGGCACCGGGCCGATGCCCATCACCTCGGGCGCCACGCCGGCATGGGCGTAGCCGATGATCCGCGCCCTCGGCGTCAGCCCCGCCGCCTCGGCCGCCTCGGCCCGCGCCAGCACCAGCGCCGCGGCGCCGTCGTTGATGCCGCTGGCGTTGCCGGCGGTGACGGTGCCGCCCTTCTGGAAGGCCGGTCGCAGCCCGGCCAGCGCCTCGGCCGTGGTCGCCTTGGGGTGCTCGTCGATGTCGAAGGCGACGGTGTCGCGCCGCACCCGCACCTCGATCGGCTCGATCTGCGAGCGGAAATGCCCGTCGGCGAGGGCGCGCGCCGCGCGCCGCTGGCTTTCCAGCGCAAAGGCATCTTGGTCGGCGCGGCCGATATCGTGGCGGGCGGCAACGTTTTCCGCCGTCACCCCCATATGGCCGGTGCCGAAGGGACAGTTGAGCGCGCCCAGCATCATGTCGAGCGTGCGCACGTCGCCCATCTTGGCGCCCCAGCGCTGATCGGGGACGACAAAGTGCGCGCGGCTCATCGCCTCGGCGCCGCCGGCGAGGGCGAAATCGGCATCGTTCAGCATCAGCGCCTGCATCGCCGAAACCACCGCCTGCGCCCCCGAACCGCACAGCCGGTTGACGTTCATCGCCGGAACGGTGTCGGGAATGCCGGCCCCGATGGCGGCGACGCGCGACAGGTACATGTCGCGTGGCTCGGTGTTGATGACGGTGCCGAAGACCACATGCCCGATCTGCCCCGGCTCGACGCCCGACCGTTCCATCGCCGCGCGGGCGACATGGGCGCCGAGCTCGGTGGGCGGCACACCAGCCAGCGCGCCGCCGAAGGTGCCGATGGCGGTGCGGGCACCGTCGAGCAGGACGATATCGGTCATGGCGGGGCTCCTTTCTGCCGGGGTCGGCCGGACATAGCGCGGGGCAAGGCGGCCGTGAAACGAAACGCGGCGTCACCAGCATGCGCGCCCCGCCGCACCGGCGCAAGCGGCACGGCAAAGAGCGCGGGCAAATCGGCGGGCAAGCGGCACGCGGGCGAAGTGGAAAGGATAATGCATTTGCAAGTTGCGACAATCTGCCGCACCGTGGCGGCGATGTTCACGGCCAGGGAAATGCAACGATGAAGGGACTGGCATTCTGGTTCATGCTGTGCGGCGTGATCTCGGTACTGATCGGGATGGCCTGGGGCCTGCGGATGGCCGCGACCGGCGATCACGCGATGGCGCCGGCGCATGCGCATCTCAACCTCCTCGGCTTCGTCAGCTTCGCGATCTTCGCCTTTTACTACCACCTCGTGCCCGGCGCGGCCGAGGGCATCCTGCCCCGGGTTCACCTCGCGCTGTCGCTCTTGGGTCTTCTTGCCGTGGTGCCCGGCATCGTCCTGTCGATCCGGCTTGCGACCGACGCGCTGGCCGCCGGCGGCGCGACCCTCAGCGCGCTGGGCATGCTGTGTTTCCTGCTGGTGGTGCTGCGCGGGGCGCGCGCCATCGCCTGAACCCGGCGGGACGGACCCACGGCATTGCCGTCAGGCGGCAGCCCCGAAGGCATCCTGCCCGTGATGCATGCGGTAGCTCTCGATCCCGATATCGCCGGCCCAGCGCCACAGCGCGACGACGCCCTCGGGGCCGGTCTCGCACGCATGCGGCAGGTAGGTCGAATGGTGCACCGAATGGCCCGGCATCATCCCGCGCTGCGCATCCCCCGCCGTCCAGTGCGCGCGCCCGGCGATGATGACATAGGTTTCCACCGCCGCGTGGGAATGCAGGCCGACGCGCGTATCGGGCCGCTGATAATAGATCCCCGCCCGCAGGGTGGAGCAGATCAGCGGACCGTCGGGGCCCATCAGGTCGGCAACGCGGTAAAGGCCATCGACCTCGGACGAGACGCGCGGGGCGACCGGGTTGCGCCCCCAGGGCAGCGCGTCATGCGCCGCCAGCGCGGCATGCGCCACCTCGAGCGGCGAGGCGGCCAGCAATGCGCGGATGGCGTCGCTGTCGGCATCGGCCAGTTGCGGCACCGCGTCGAGCCCCGGAAACGACGCCAGGACTTCGGCGGTCCGGTCGGC
>CAZNMK010000287.1:0-4287 GCA_964574045.1 uncultured Roseovarius sp.
GTCCGGGCCGGACATGGTCGTCATCCAGTAAATGCCGCCAAGCAGCAGGATCGCGGCGGCGGCCGCCGCGACGGCGATAATCCGGGTCATGGCAAATTCCGATTTCGGCTTCTTTCGGGTCATTACCACAACTAACATCGCCAGCGCGAACTGCAACGGCACCCGAGACCCGAGATGGCACAGATTTCCCCGGCACCGGCCCGGACGGACGACGCCGACACATGGATCCGGCTACGCACACTGGTGCTGCTGCGCTGGTGGGCGATCCTTGGCCAGGTCTCGGCACTGATCGTCGCCCAGCGGCTCTACGATCTCGAACTCGAGATGGGGCTTTGCCTTCTCGCCATCGGCGTATCGGTGATCACCAACGTGGTCGCCGGCTTCGTCTTTCCCGAAAACCGGCGCCTGTCGGAGCGCGAAACCCGGCTGGTGGTTCTTTTCGACATGCTGCAGCTGGGTTTGCTGCTCTATCTCACCGGCGGGCTGCACAACCCGTTCTCGATCCTGATCGTCGGGCCGGTCACGGTGTCGGCGGCGGCGCTGTCAACGCGCTCGACGCTGTTTCTGGGGGCGATGTCGATCGTCATCGTCACCGCGCTGATCTTTTTCAACCTGCCGCTTCGCACCGCCGACGGAAACGTCCTGCGGGTGCCGCAGATACTGCTCTACGGCACCTGGATCGCGATCGTGATCGCGGTGGTGTTCCTCGGCGTCTATTCGCGCTGGATCGTGGCCGAGATGCGCGCCATGTCCGAGGCGCTGCAGGCCACCCAGATGGCGCTGGCCCGCGAACAGAAGCTGACCGACCTCGGCGGCGTGGTGGCGGCAGCGGCGCATGAGCTGGGCACCCCGCTGGCCACGATCAAGCTGACCAGCGCCGAGATGGCCGAGGAACTGGCCGCGAACGAGGAGCTGCACGCCGATGCCGTTCTGATCGGCCAGCAGGCCGACCGCTGCCGCGACATCCTGCGTTCGATGGGCCGGGCCGGCAAGGACGACCTGCATCTGCGGACCGCGCCGGTCTCGGCCGTGATCGAAGAGGCCGCCGAGCCCCACACCGATCGCGGCAAGGCGATCCATTTCGACCATGCCCCGGCCGAGGGCGACCCGTCCGGCCAGCCCGAGATCTGGCGCCGGCCGGAGGTAATCCACGGCCTGCGCAACCTGGTGCAGAACGCCGTCGATTTCGCGCGCGAGAACGTCTGGGTGGAAAGCCGCTGGTCCGACGACGCGATCACCGTGCGGATCGTGGATGACGGGCGCGGCTACCCGCCGCATCTGCTGGGCCGGATCGGCGACCCGCTGATGCGGCGGCGCGGCCGCGGCTTCGACCCCAGGCGCCCGGAATACGAGGGCATGGGCCTGGGCCTGTTCATCGCCAAGACCCTGCTCGAACGCTCGGGCGCCGCGTTGAGCTTTGCCAACCGCAACGACCCGCCGGGCGGCCCGCAGGACCGTCCCGGCCGCACCGGCGCGGTGGTCGAGGTCACCTGGCCGCGCAGCTCGATCGCCCCCGCCGCCCGCCCGGAACGGCGCGCACTGGGACAAAACCAGCCGATCCGCGGCTGAGCGGCGCCATTCGCCCGCCCCGGTTAACCCGTCGTTAACCTTGCTCCCGCAGCCTCTGCCCCGGACGGTTGCGGAGGTTGCGATGACGGGAACGCTGCCCACGATGCTGGTTGCCGCGGTCCTGTCGGGCATCCTGGCGGGGCTGGTTCTGTGGGGGCTCGACCGGCTCTGCCGGACGCGGCCCCGGCCCGCGCCCGCGCAGGGCACGACCAGCAACTTCCTGTTCCGCGGCGGCAGGCTGGCCGATCACGACGCCGGCATCGATCCGGGCATCGACAGCTGGGCGCAGCTCAGGGTGTGGCTGGGCGACCGCTTTGCCGGCCTGCCCGGCGAACTGCCCGAACCCGGAACGACCGGCATCCTGCGGTTTTCGGCCCGGCGGGCGGGCGACAATGCCGGCCTTTCCATCGTCCCGGTACGCGGCGGGCACCGCGTCACCCTGTCCGAACCGACCCCGCCGACCCCGGCGCAGTGGCACGACGCCACCCTGAACCTGGCCCGCGAACGGGTATTTCGCGACATCGCCGACGCCGCGCCGGTCGCCATCTGCACCCTGACGCCCGAGGGCGGCATCCTGTGGCGCAACGACCTCTTCGATGCGTTCACCGACGCGCAGGCCGAAAAGATCGCCGCCGCCGGTGCGGCCGGAAACCGCGTTCGGATGCCGCTATCCGACCCGGTCGCCGGCACCGAGCGACATTTCGATCTTTGCGTGACCGGACCGGCGGACCGCCGCGTTCTCTATGCCGCCGAAATCACCCGGCAGGTCGAGACCGAAACCATGCACGGCAGCTTCATCCAGACCCTGACCAAGACCTTTGCCGATCTGGCGACCGGGCTTGCCGTCTTCGACCGCGACCGGCGGCTGGCGCTGTTCAATCCCGCGATGATGGATCTCACCGGCCTGCCAGTGGAGTTTCTCAGCGCCCGCCCCGGCCTGCTGGATTTCTTCGACCGGCTGCGCGAACGGCAGGTCCTGCCCGAGCCCCGGGATTACGCCACCTGGCGCGCCCGGATCAACGACATGATCGAAACCGCGGCCGGCGGCCACTATGCCGAGGCGTGGACCCTGCCCAACGGGCTGACCTACCGTGTCGCCGGACGCCCGCACCCCGATGGCGCCATCGCCTTTCTGATCGAGGATATCACCGACGAAATCTCGCTCACGCGCCGGTCGCGGACCCAGATCGAGGTCCGGCAGGCGGTGCTCGACACCCTCGACGAGGCGGTGGCGGTGATCGGGCCGGACGGGCTGGTGATGCTGTGCAACGGCGCCTGCCGCGCGCTGCTGGGCATCGACCCCGACGGCAGCCTTGCCGAAACCGGCGTCGACGACCTGCTGCGCGCCTGCCGCGCCCGATTTCCCGACCCCGGGTTCTGGGATGACGTCGCCGCCGGGCGGCAGCGCTGCGCGGCGCGGCTGCAGCACAGCTCCGGCGCCCCCTTCGCCGCGCGCTGCGAACCGCTGCCGCGGGGGTTCCATCTGCTCCGCCTCGCTCCGGTCGCCGATCCCGAACGGATCACCGCCTGAGCGGGCGATCGGCCTTGCGGCACCGGCCGGCGCGTGTAGTCTCGCCCGCATGCCGGAAACCCGTTTCACCCTCTCCTGCGACAGCCCCGATGCCACGGCCCGCGCCGCCCGCATGCTGGCGGCGGCGCTGCGCCCCGGCGATACGGTGCTGTTGTCGGGCGATGTCGGCGCCGGCAAGACCCATTTCGCCCGCGCCGCGATCCGGTCGCTGCTGAGCGCGCCGGAGGACGTGCCCTCGCCCAGCTACACGCTGGTCCAGACATATCCCGGCCGGCACGGCGACATCTGGCATGCCGACCTCTACCGGCTCGTCGATGTCTCCGAACTGGTCGAGCTGGGCCTCGAAGACGCGTTCGAGAACGCCATCGTCCTCGTCGAATGGCCCGACCGGCTGGGCGATCTGGCCCCGCCCCGGGCATTGTGGATCGGCATCGACGCCCCCGGCGGCGACGACCAGCGGGTGCTGACCTTTGCCTGGCGCGACCCGAAATGGCCCGGCAAGCTGACAGAGGTGCCGCGTGACTGACCGCCGGGCGTGCATAACCGCGTTCCTGGCGCGCGCCGGCTGGTCGGATGCCGCTACCGCGCCGCTGGCCGGCGATGCGTCGAACCGGCGATACCTGCGGCTGACAGGCGGCCCGGGCGGGCAAGGCGCCGTGCTGATGGACGCCCCGCCCGGGCGGGGCGAGGATGTGCGCCCCTTCATCCGTATCGCGCGGCACCTTGCCGGTCTCGGCCTCAGCGCGCCGGCGATCCTGGCGCAGGACGCCGAGGCCGGGCTGCAGGTGCTCGAGGATCTGGGCGACGCCATATTCGCGCGGGTGCTGGAGGCGTCTCCGGAGCTTGAAAACATTCTCTATTCCGGCGCGACCGATCTACTGGCCGCACTTCACGACCGCCCCCTGCCGCGGCCCATCGCCGCCTACGACCCGGCGACGATGACCGCGCTCGCCGCGCTGGCCTTCGACTGGTACCGGCTTGGCACGGCGGGCGATCCTGGCGCCACGCTGAAAGAGCAGTTTTGCGCCGTGTTAGAGCCTATTCTGGCCCGTCATGCCGCGGCCGCCGACGTGCTGATCCTGCGCGACTATCACGCCGAAAACCTGCTCTGGCTGCCCGACCGCGGCGGGCTGGCGCGCATCGGCCTGCTCGATTTCCAGGACGCGCTGGCAGGCCACCGCGCCTAT
>CAZNMK010000288.1:0-1596 GCA_964574045.1 uncultured Roseovarius sp.
GGCCAGCGCCGGCATCATGAACCCGCAGATCCGCTTTGGCGAGGATCTGATGAGCCGGGTTTCGTATTCGATGATGAACCCCGGCGGCGATGTCGAGATGACCCGCGCCGTGCGCGAGGCGATCGACGCGCTGGCCGTGGGCGTCGCGGGCGAGGCCGGGATCGACCCGCTGCTGATCGTCGAGACGGTCTTTGTCTGCAACCCGGTGATGCATCACCTGCTCCTGGGCATCGACCCGGTCGAGCTGGGCCAGGCGCCCTTTGCGCTGGCGACCTCGGGCAGCATCGCGCTCGACGCGCGCGAACTCGGTGTCGTCTCGGTCAACCCGCGCGCGCGCAGCTACATCCTGCCCTGCATCGCCGGCCATGTCGGCGCCGACTGCGCCGCCGTGGCGCTGAGCGAGGCGCCCGACAAGTCCGACGACCTGGTGCTGATCGCGGATGTCGGCACCAACGCGGAAATCCTGCTCGGCGATCGTGGCCATGTGCTGGCCTGTTCGTCGCCCACCGGCCCGGCCTTCGAGGGGGCGCAGATATCGTCGGGCCAGCGCGCCGCCCCCGGCGCCATCGAGGCCATCCGCATCGACGTTGAGACGCGCGAGCCGCGCTTTCGCGTCATCGGCTGCGACAAGTGGTCGGACGAAGAGGGATTCCGGGAGGAAACCGCCCAGACCGGCATCACCGGCATCTGCGGGTCGGGCATCATCGAGGCGGTGGCCGAGCTGCGCCTGGCCGGGCTGATGGACGAAAGCGGGCTGATCGGTTCGGCCGAACGCACCGGCAGCGACCGCTGCATCCCCGAGGGGCGCACCCACGCCTATCTGATCCACGACGCCACCGCGGAAGGCGGGCCGCGCATTACCGTCACCCAGGGCGACGTGCGCGCCATCCAACTGGCCAAGTCGGCGCTTTATGCCGGCGCGCGGCTGCTGATGGATGCGCGCGGCGTCGACAGGGTCGACCGGGTGGTGCTGGCCGGCGCCTTCGGCGCGCATATCTCGCCCCTGCACGCGATGGTGCTGGGGATGATCCCCGACGTGCCGCTCGACAAGGTCAGGAGCGCCGGCAACGCGGCGGGCACCGGCGCGCGCATCGCGCTGTGCAACGTCGCCGCGCGCGCCGAGATCGAGCGCACCGTGCGCGACATCGTCAAGATAGAGACCGCGATCGAACCGAAATTCCAGGACCATTTCGTCGCCGCCAACGCCATCCCCCACAAGACCGACCCGTTCCCGGAACTGCGCAAGGTGGTGGCGCTGCCCGAGGTCGCCTTCAACGCCGGCGCCGAGGGCGGCACCGAGGGCCGGCGGCGGCGCAGGCGGGGCTAGCCAAACGCCCCGCGCTGCGGCATTGATGGGCCATGAGGCTCAACTGGAACGAAATTCGCGCCCGCGCCAGTCAATTCGCGGATGACTGGCAGCACGCCCATTATGAAAAGGGCGAAACGCAGAGCTTTTATAACGCGTTCTTTCGCATCTTCGGCAAGGATCGCAAGGCGGTGGCGCGATACGAGATGTCGGTCGAACGCACCGGCCGCGGCAAGGGCTTCGTCGACCTGTTCTGGCCCGGCATGCTGATCGTCGAGCACAAGTCGCGC
>CAZNMK010000288.1:1606-4265 GCA_964574045.1 uncultured Roseovarius sp.
ACCCCGCCGGCCTGGGCGCAAGGGGGCAAGGCCGCCTTCCTGCTCGGCACCGACACCAAGGGCCGCGACCTGTTCAAGGCCGAGCAGCAGGCGCTGGACTATCTTAGCGATATCGCCGATCACGAACAGCCCCGCTATATCCTGGTCAGCGATTTCCAGACCTTCAAGCTGACCGATCTCGAAACCCGCGAATCCACTGCGTTCGCGTTGCAGGACCTGCCCAAACACGTCGAACGCTTCGGCTTTATCCTCGGCATCACCCGCCGGCAGTTCCGCGATCAGGACCCGGTCAACATCAAGGCCGCCGAGCTGGTCGGCCTTCTGCATGACGAGATCGAGGCATCGGGCTATACCGGCCACCGGCTGGAACAGTTCCTGGTGCGCATCGTCTTTTGCCTCTTTGCCGACGATACCGGCATCTTCCAGCCCAAGGACATCCTGTGGGAATATCTCGAGACACGCACCGCGCCCGACGGCTCGGACACCGGCCCGCTGCTGGCGCAGCTTTTCGACGTGCTCAACACGCCCGAGGATGCGCGCTCGCCCCATCTCGACGAGGAGCTGGCGCAGTTTCCCTACGTCAACGGCGCCCTTTTCGCCGAATATTTCCCCCCGCCGGTCTTCGACGCGTCGATGCGGGCGGCGCTGATCAACGCCTGCCGCTTCGACTGGACGCCGATTTCGCCGGCGATCTTCGGCTCGCTCTTCCAGTCGGTGATGGACCCGGCCGAGCGCCGCGCGCGGGGCGCGCACTACACCACCGAGCAGAACATCCTCAAGGTGATCGAGCCCCTGTTCATGGACGACCTGCGCGCCGAGTTCGCGCGGCTCAAATCGCTCAGGCGCGACAGGCGGCGCCGGCTGGTCGGGTTCCAGCGGCATCTGGCCGGCCTGACCTTCTTCGATCCGGCCTGCGGCTGCGGCAACTTCCTGATCATCGCCTACCGCGAACTCAGGCTCTTGGAGATGGAGGTGCTGCGCGAGCTCAACCCCAGGGGCCAGCGCGAACTCGACGCCGCCATCCTCAGCCTGATCGACGTCAACCAGTTCTACGGCATCGAGTACGAGGAATTCCCCGCCCGCATCGCCGAAACCGCGCTGTGGATGATGGACCACATCATGAACAATCGCCTGAGCCTCGAGTTCGGCGAGGTGTTCACCCGCATCCCCCTCAGGGCCAGCCCGACCATCGTGCACGGCGACGCGCTGGAAACGGATTGGGCGGACGTGCTGGCGCCCGAAAAATGCAGCTATGTGCTGGGCAACCCGCCGTTCGTGGGTTTTGTCTTCCGCACAGACGAGCAAAAGAAATGGTTCGATGCCGTCTTGCAAAGAACGGGCGTAACCGGTTCGCGGCTCGACTATGTTTTCGGATGGTTTCTCAAAGCCGCGGAATACGCCCAAGGCGGATTGCCGCGTATCGGGTTTGTCGCGACCAATTCTGTTTCTCAGGGCGAACAAGTGGCCGTCGTCTGGCCTGTTATCCTTGACCGTTTCAACATGGTGATCTCTTTCGCGCATCGCACATTTGAGTGGGGGTCCGAGGCGCGTGGCAAGGCGCATGTTCATGTCGTGATTGTCGGTCTCGACAAGAAATCACAAGAGCGGTCCGAGAAGCGTCTGTTCAGCTACGCCAACATAAAGGCCGTGCCGGAGGAAACGCGGCACACCTCCCTGTCGCCTTACCTGATCGACAGTTCGCAGCTTCAAAACCCCAATCTTGTCATCGCGCGGGCATCAAAGCCGCTCAATGGTCTGCCCTTGGTGAGGGTTGGAACCAAGCCGGTGGATGGTGGCCAGTATATCTTTTCGCGCGAGGAGAAAGAGGCATTTCTTGCGATCGAACCGGGTGCGGAAGAGTTGTTTCGCCCATTCATCGGCGCACGGGAGTTCTTGAACGGGCTTGAACGCTACATTCTCTGGGTCTCTGGCGTAAGCCCAGCAAAGTTGCGCGGCCTTCCGAAGGTCATGGAGCGTATCCGCAAAGTTCGCGAGATACGCGGGGCTAAAGGTAGCAGCCGCATGTCACTGAAATTGGCGGAAACCCCGACCGAGTTTCACGTCACCGTCGCGCCGGATAACCCATTCATCGTGTTGCCGGAGGTTAGTTCCGAGCGCCGGACTTATTTGCCAGTAGGATGGATGGAGCCACCTGCTATTCCAAGCAACAAAATCCTCGTTCTAGAAAAACCCTTTTCCGGGCTTTGGGGCCTGCTTCAATCTGCTATGCACACGGCCTGGCTGCGAGAAGTTGGTGGCAAGCTAAAAAGCGACTTTCAGTATTCCCCCGGCCTCGTCTACAACACCTTCCCGCTGCCAAAGGGCGACCTGACGACGCTCGAACCTCATGCCCAAGCCATTCTCGACGCCCGCGCCGCCCATCCCGGCGCGACGCTGGCCGATCTCTACGACCCCGACCTGATGCCGGCCGACCTGCGCCGGGCGCATGCGGCGCTCGACCGCGCCGTCGACCGGCTCTATCGCCGCTCGGGCTTCGACAGCGACCGCGAGCGGGTCGAACACCTCTTCACGCTCTACGAGGCGATGGTCGAACCGCTGCTGGCGCGGCCGGGGCGCCGCCGCCGCGCGGCCCGCTGACCCTGCCGGGCGGGTTTCGCCCGGCGGCACGCCGGGCAGCGCCGACCCGCCCCCCCGGGGC
>CAZNMK010000289.1:0-4238 GCA_964574045.1 uncultured Roseovarius sp.
AGCTGGAATGCGCCACCGTCTTCAGCCCGGTGCAGGCGGTGCTCGACAACGAGGTCGGCGCCATGATGCGCCGCTTCATCCGCAAGCCCGGTCTCGACAAGGCGTCGCTGAACTGGGACGAGCTGATGCAAATCCGCACCGGCGGCCATTTCCTCGACAGCGCCCACACCATCGCCACCTGCCGCGACCAGCTGCCGACCGGGGTGTTCCGGCGCATGGGCCGGGACGATTACGAGAAATCCGGCCGCCGCACCGCCTTCGACGAGGCGCGCGAGGCGGCGCTCGCCGCCATCGCCGCCGCCCCCGAGGAAGGAATGCTGAGCGCCGATCAGGAACGCGAGATCGCGGCGCTGACCGCGCATGCCGACGAACACATCGTCGCGGCCTATTCCGGCACTGTCTCGGTGATCTGAGGGGCCGATCCGGGCGGGCGGGGCCGCTCAGGTCAGATTGGCCAGCAGGCGCAGCAGCGTCGCGCGTTCCGTCGCGGTCAGGGGCGAGAGCGTCTCTTCGCTGATCCGGCGGCCCATCCCGTGCAGGGCGACGCGCAACCGCTCGCCCGGCCCCGCGATCGAGACGGTCTTGCGGCGCCTGTCGCCGGGGTCGGGGCCGATCGCCACCAGCCCCTTGTCGCGCAGCCGCTCGACCACGCCCTTGATCGTCGCCACGTCCATCGCCGTCCGGCGGCCCAGCTCGTTTTGCGAACATGGTCCGTCGTCGATGAGCCGCACGAGGGCGGCGAACTGGGTCGGCGTCAGGCCCATTTCGGACTGTTCCTGAAAGATCAGCGCGTGGCGCTGATTGGCCAGCCGCAGCAGGAATCCGATCTGCGCGTCGAGGACATAGGGCTCGGGCGCCGCACCCCTTGCGGCCCCGCCCGCCGCCCCGGCCCGGTCGTCTGCTCTGTTCATCGTTCTCTCCCCGATGCCGCGCCGTTGCCGGTTCGCCCGCCGCCCGCGCACCCGATCCGCGCATTCCGCCGACCCTGCCGCTAGCCAAGGCTTGCGCGGATTCGAATTTCCATTAGCATACAAATGATAAGGATCGAAAGAAGAGGTAACCCCGATGTCCGAGTCCTCGTTGCCCGACAAGCTGGTCATCCGAAATATCGGCCTCCTGCTGACCGGCAAGATCGAGGCGCCGATCGCCGATGGCGACTGCGTGGTGGCCGTCGACGGCCGCATCGCCGCGGTCGGGTTCGAAAAGGAACTCGACACCGATGGCGCGACCGCGATCGTCGACGCGAAGGGCACGACGCTCGCCCCCGGCCTGATCGACAGCCACGTTCACCCGGTGGTGGGCGATTACACGCCGCGCCAGCAGCAACTGCACTGGATCGACAGCACCCTGCACGGCGGCGTCACGACCATGATCTCGGCCGGCGAGGTCCACATGCCGGGCCGGCCCAAGGACATCGTCGGGCTCAAGGCGATGGCGATCGCGGCGCAGCGCTGGTACGAGAATTTCCGCCCCTCGGGGGTCAAGGTCCATGCCGGCGCGCCGGTGATCGAGCACGGCATGGTCGAGGACGATTTCCGCGACCTCGCCGCCGCCGGGGTGCGGCTGATGGGCGAGGTCGGGCTCGGCTCGGTCAAGGACGGCAGGACCGCGCGGCAGATGGTCGAATGGGCGCGCAAGCACGGCATCCAGAGCACCATCCATACCGGCGGGCCGTCGATCCCCGGCTCGGGGCTCATCGACGCCGACATGGTGCTGGAAACCGGCGCCGACGTGGTGGGCCACATCAACGGCGGCCATTCGGCGCTGCCCGACGACCAGATCGTGTGCCTGTGCGAGAACTGCGCCAAGGGGCTCGAGGTCGTGCACAACGGCAACGAGCGTGCGGCGCTCCTGACGATCAACACCGCGCGCGAACTGGGCAAGCTCGACCAGGTGATCCTCGGCACCGACGGCCCCGCCGGGTCGGGGGTGCAGCCGCTCGGCATCCTGCGGATGGTGGCGATGCTCTCGAGCCTCGGCAACGTGCCGGCAGAGATCGCGTTCTGCTTCGCCACCGGCAACACCGCACGGCAGCGCGAACTCGACGCGGGCCTTCTCGAGCCCGGCATGGCCGCCGATTTCGTGCTGATGGACCAGGCCCAGCACGCGCCGGGCAAGGACCTGCTCGACTCGGTGCGGCTGGGCAACCTGCCCGGCGTCGGCATGACCGTCATCGACGGGATCGTGCGCAGCGAACGCAGCCGCAACACGCCCCCCGCGCAACGCCTGCCCGAGCGGGTGCGGACGGGGCACTGCTGAAAGCCCGGGCGCGCGCATCCCCTTCCTTCCGGTCTCGAATACCCCTATCCCGCGCCGGCCGGGCACACGGGCGATTGATCTCGCCGCGCCCCTCCCCTAGCAATGGGCGCAGCCACCGGGGGAATGCGCCGATGTTTCAGTCCTTTACCGATACCGCCCGCCCCGAACAGGGGCCGCCGCGGCTTGCCGCCCTGCGACAGGCGATGGCCGCCGGGGGGCTGGCGGGATACCTGGTGCCCCGCGCCGACGCGCATCAGGGCGAATACGTGGCCCCCGGCGACGAGCGCCTGGCCTGGCTGACCGGCTTCACCGGCTCGGCCGGGTTCTGCATCGTGCTGGCCGATATCGCCGGCCTGTTCGTCGACGGCCGCTACGGCGCCCAGGCCAGGACGCAGGTGGACACCGCCCATTTCACCCCGGTCGACTGGCCCGCAACCCGGGCCGCGCCGTGGCTGCGCGCGCATCTGCCGGCGGGCGGCGCGGTGGGATTCGATCCCTGGCTCTACACGCCCGAACAGATCGAAAAACTGGAAGAGGGCCTGGCCGGCAGCGCCATAACCCTGCAGCCGGGCGAGAACCTGATCGACCGCATCTGGCCCGACCGCCCCGCCCCGCCGCAAGGCGCGATGCGGGTCTGGCCCGACGAATTCGCCGGCGAAAGCCACGCCGCCAAGCGCGCCCGCCTGGCCCGCGGCCTGCGCGACGCGGGCCAGGCGGCGGCGGCGATCACCCTGCCCGATTCGATCGCCTGGCTGCTCAACATCCGCGGCTCCGACATTCCCCGCAACCCGGTGCCGCACGCCTTTGCCATCCTGCACGACAGCGGCCAGGTCACGCTCTTTGCCGATGCCGCCAAGATCGACGACCGGGTCCGCGCACATCTGGGCGACGAGGTATCGATCCGCCCGCCGGGCGCCTTTCTGCCGGGACTGCGGACACTGACCGGGCCGGTACGGCTGGACAAGGCCAGCGTGCCGCTGGCGGTGGCGCGGCAATTGCAGGAGGCCGGCGTGCCGGTCCTTTGGGGCGACGATCCCTGCATCCTGCCCAAGGCGCGCAAGTCCCCGGCCGAGATCGCCGCCACAAGGGCCGCGCATCTGCGCGACGGCGCGGCGCTGTGCGAATTCCTCGCCTGGTTCGACGCCCAGCCCCCGGGCAGCCTGACCGAGATCGACGCGGTCACGAAACTCGAGGCCGAACGCAGCGCCACCGGCGAACTGCTCGATCTCAGCTTCGACACCATCGCCGGGTCGGGTCCGCACGGGGCGCTGGCCCATTACCGGGTGACCGAGACCACGAACCGCCGGATCGGGGACGGCGATCTGCTGGTGCTCGACGGCGGCGGCCAGTACCTGGACGGCACCACCGACATCACCCGCACCCTGCCGGTGGGCCGGGTCGGTGCCGACGAGAGCGCCGCCTTTACCCGCGTGCTGCAGGGCATGATCGCGATGAGCCGGGCGCGCTGGCCGCGCGGGCTGGCCGGGCGCGACCTCGATGCGCTGGCGCGCTATCCGCTGTGGCTCGCGGATCAGGACTATGCGCACGGCACCGGCCACGGGGTGGGGGTGCACCTGTGCGTCCACGAAGGCCCGCAGCGGCTCTCGCGGCTGGGAGAGGTGCCGCTGGAACCCGGCATGATCGTGTCGAACGAGCCCGGCTATTATCGCGAGGGCGCGTTCGGCATCCGCATCGAGAACCTGCTCGCGGTGCGCGAGGCCGAACCGCTGGCCGGCGGCGACGGCGCCACGCAGCTCGATTTCGAGACCCTCAGCTTTGCCCCCATCGACCGGCGGCTGATCGTGACCGGAATGCTGGACACGGCCGAGCGCGCATGGCTCGACGCCTATCACGCAACCTGTGCCGAAAGGATCGGCCCGCGCCTGTCGCCGGCCGCGCGCGACTGGCTGGCGGCGGCGACGGTTCCGCTTTGACGCGAAAAACGTCGGATCGCGGGACTCGCGCCGCGCCGGCGAAGC
>CAZNMK010000290.1:0-4219 GCA_964574045.1 uncultured Roseovarius sp.
GCTGATGCGCCTGACCGACCCCGAGCCGCCGGTCTTTCGCACCGCCGGCGCCTGGCGCGGACGGCTGGCAAAAGCCGCCCCCGCGCCCTGGGAACCCACGCCCGAGATGATGGCGGAGGCCGCCGGGATGCTGGGCGAGGACGGTTTCGAGACCCGCTGGCTGTCGGACGGGCTGGCGCGCGAGGACCGCGCGGCGCTGCTGGCGGCGCTTGCGGCACGCGGGCCGGTCACGGTGCACGAAAGCCCCGCCCCGATCCTGGCGCTGCGGCCCGCGCGCGTCGCCGACGGCGCGGTCGAGGTGACGGCGCTGCGCGCCAGCCCCGGCCCGGCGCGCGAGATCGCCGTCGAGGCGCATGGGCGCGATCCCTCGGGCACGCCGCGGGTGCTGGCAACGCTGCCGCTGACCTTTGCGCAGGGCGACACCGAGGCACGGGGCGCGCTGTCGCTGCCGGCCGAGCTGCGCACGCGCCTTTCGCGCCTCGAAATCGTTGGCCAGCGCCACGCCGGGGCGGTCAGCCTGACCGACGACAGCCTGCGCCGCCGCGAGGTGGCGCTGATCGCCGGCCGCGAGGACCGCGAGGGCCTCGAACTGCTGTCGCCGCTGCATTACCTGGAACGCGCGCTGGAACCGACAGCCGACCTGCTCGACGGGGCGCTTGCCGACATCCTGCCGGCCAACCCCGACGCGATCGTGCTGGCCGATGTGGCCACGCTCGCGGGGGCAGAGCAGGCGGGCCTGTTCGACTGGGTGGAAGAGGGCGGACTGCTGGTGCGCTTTGCCGGGCCGCGGCTGGCGGCGAGCGACGTGTCGCGCAGCGAGGAGGCGCCGCTGATGCCGGTGCGGCTGCGCGCGGGCGGGCGCAACGTCGGCGGCACGATGAGCTGGGGCGAACCCAAGGCACTGGCGCCCTTCCCCGAAGAGAGCCCCTTTTCCGGCCTCGCCATACCC
Organism: uncultured Roseovarius sp.; assembly: GCA_964574045.1. Classification (GTDB taxonomy): domain Bacteria; phylum Pseudomonadota; class Alphaproteobacteria; order Rhodobacterales; family Rhodobacteraceae; genus Roseovarius. The sequence continues at coordinate 950 of CAZNMK010000290.1, forward strand.
GGCGACGTCACGGTGTCGGCACAGGTCATGGCCCAGCCCGACCCGACGCTGGCCGACCGCGTCATCGCGCAGCTTTCCGACGGCACGCCGCTGGTGACACGAAAACGCATCGGCGCCGGGCAGGTGGTGCTCTTTCACGTCACCGCCAACGCCGAATGGTCGAGCCTGCCGCTCTCTGGCCTCTTCGTGCAGATGCTGGAACGGCTTGCCGTGTCGTCGGCGGTGGCGCTGCCCGAGCTGGCACAGGTCGAGGGCACGACCTGGCAGCCGGTACAGGTGCTGGATGCATCCGGCGCGCTGACCGATGCGGGCACCCTGCCCGGGGTCGACGGCGCGGCGCTGGTGAAAGGCCCGGTCGGGCCGGGGCTGCGGCCGGGGCTCTACGAGGGACCCGACCGGCGGCTGGCGCTCAACGTGGTGACCTCCGATACGGTGCTGGCGCCGGTCGCCTGGCCCGCCGGCGTGACCGTGACCGGGCTGGCCAAACCCACCGAGACGCCGCTGGGCGGCTGGATCCTGGCGGCGTCGCTGCTGCTGCTTTGCGCCGACATCGCCGCGGCGCTGGCGCAGTCGGGGCGGCTGTGGCCGGTGCGGGCGGCGGCGCTGGTACTGGCGGCGGTGCTGGCCCTGCCGCAGCCGGGCACGGCGCAGGGTGTCGACAAGGCGCTTGCCGCGGCGTCGGAGGTGGTGCTGGCGCATGTGCTGACCGGCGACCCCCGCACCGACGAGACCGCGCAGGCGGGGCTGCGCGGGCTGGGCGCGACGCTGCATTTCCGCACCTCGGTCGAACCGGCGGAACCGGCCGGCGTCGACCTCGAAACCGACGAGCTGGCGGTCTATCCGCTGCTCTACTGGCCGGTAACGCCGGATCAGCCCCTCCCCTCGGCCGAGGCCTATGCCAGGCTCAACGCCTATCTGCGCACCGGCGGGCTGATCCTCTTCGACACCCGCGACGCCGACATCGCCGGCTACGGCGCCGCCTCGCCCAACGGGCAGAAGCTGCAACGCCTGGCGCGCCCGCTCGACATCCCGCCACTGGAACCGGTACCGCCCGACCACGTTCTGACGCGCACCTTCTATCTGCTCCAGGATTTCCCCGGCCGCTATGCCGGCCGGCAGGTCTGGGTCGAGGCCGCGCCGGCGGATGCCGAGCGGGTCGAGGGAATGCCGTTCCGCAATCTCAACGACAACGTCACCCCGGTGCTGATCGGCGGCAACGACTGGGCGGCCGCCTGGGCCATCGACGGGGCCGGCAACCCGATGTATCCCGTGGGGCGCGGCTATGCCGGCGAACGCCAGCGCGAGATGGCCTATCGGTTCGGCGTCAACCTGGTGATGCATGTGCTGACCGGCAACTACAAGTCCGACCAGGTGCATGTGCCGGCGCTGCTTGACAGGCTGGGGCAATGACCGGCGCGCTGGTGTTCGACCCGCTGCTGCCGTGGTGGCTGATCGCGGCGCTGGCGGGCATGGCGCTGGCCGGGGTGGCGCTGGCGCTCTGGCGCGGGCTGTCGGGCTGGGCGCTGCGCGGGCTGGCGGCGCTGGCGGTGATCGCGGCGCTGGCCGGCCTGGTCTATCAGCGCGAGGAACGCGAACCGCTTGCGGACATCGTCCTGCTGGTCGAGGACGAAAGCGCCAGCCAGCGGCTGGGCACCCGCACCGAGGCGACGCGCGAGGCCGCCGCGGCCCTGGCCCGGCGGCTCGAGGCACGCGACAACACCGAGGTCCGCCGCGTCACCGTGCCCGACGGGCCCGACAATACCGGCACCCGCCTGATGACCGCCCTCTCCGAGGCGCTGGCCAGGGAACCTTCCGGCCGCATCGCCGGGGCGATCCTGCTGTCGGACGGGCATGCGCACGATCTCGGACGCGCGCCTGTCATGCCGGCGCCGCTGCATCTGCTGCACACCGGCCGGCCCGGGGACTGGGACCGCAAGCTGACCGTCACCGGGGCGCCGGCATTCGGCATCCTGGGCGAGGAAATCGCCATGACGCTGCGCATCTCCGATGTCGGCGCCGCCCCCGAGGGCGTGACCACGGCGCCGGTCGATGTCTCGGTCGACGGCGACGAGCCGCAGCGCTTTCAGGTGCCGCTGGGCCGCGACATCGACCTGCCGCTCAAGCTGCCGCATGGCGGGCGCAACGTGCTGCAGTTCTCGACCCCGCCCGCCGCGGGCGAACTGACCGACCGCAACAATTCCGCACTGGTGCAGATCAACGGCGTGCGCGACCGTCTCAGCGTGCTTCTGGTCTCGGGCCAGCCCAACCCGGGCACGCGCACCTGGCGCAACCTGCTGAAATCGGACGCCTCGGTCGATCTGGTTCATTTCACCATCCTGCGCCCGCCCGAAAAGCAGGACGGGGTGCCGGTGCAGGAGCTGTCGCTCATCGCCTTTCCCACCCGCGAGCTGTTCCTGGAAAAGATCGACGATTTCGACCTGATCATCTTCGACCGCTACAAGCGGCGCGGCATCCTGCCGGCGGTCTATCTCGACAATGTCCGCCAGTATGTCGAGCACGGCGGCGCGGTGCTGCTGGTGGCGGGGCCCGATTTCGCCGGTGCCGAAAGCATCTATCGCGGCCCGCTCGAGGCGGTCGTGCCGGCACGTCCCACGGCACGGGTGATCGAACGCCGCTTTCGCCCCGAGGTCACCGAACTGGGCGCCCGCCACCCGGTCACGGCCGGGCTGGACGCGCCGCCGGGCGGCACCGGATGGGGCCGCTGGATGCGCCAGATCGAACTGACCGACGCCACCGGCGACGTGGTGATGACCGGCGCCGACGGCAGCCCGCTGCTGGTGCTCGACCGGGTGGGCGAGGGGCGTATCGCACTCTTGGCCTCGGATCACGCCTGGCTGTGGCACAGGGGGTTCGAGGGCGGCGGGCCGCAGCTGGAACTGCTGCGGCGGCTGGCGCATTGGAGCATGCAGGAACCCGAGCTGGAGGAAGAGGCGCTGTGGGCCGAGGCCGCGGGCCGGCAGATGCGCATCATCCGCCGTTCGCTGAACGAAAGCGTCGGCCCGGCGACGGTCGAAACGCCGTCCGGCGAGATCTTCGAGCTCGAACTCGACGAGGTGTCGCCGGGCCGCTTCGAGACCCTCTTCGACGGGCCCGAGATCGGGCTCTACCGGCTGACGAACGGCGACCGCAGCGCGGTGATCGGGCTAGGTCCCCCGGCGCCCATAGAATTCGAACGGACCATCGCCAGCGTCGAGCCCCTGGCCGGGGCGGTCGCGGCGACAGGCGGCGGCGCGATGGCGCTCGTGGACG
>CAZNMK010000291.1:0-4206 GCA_964574045.1 uncultured Roseovarius sp.
CCCCCGACCCCATCATTACGAATGACGTGCTCTACCAGCTGAGCTACACCGGCCCGGTGCCGCGGCGCTATAGCATCGCGGCGGGGGCGGGGGAAGACCTAAAGTGGCTCTTGCGGGTGCCCGGTCTGCTTTGCCGGAGTGGGTGGCGCGGCGGAGGCCTTTCGCGCCGGCCGGGCGAGGCCCCGGTTCAGGCCCGGGGCGCGCGCCGGTGTTCCCGGTCGAGCGCGGCGCGCCCTATTTCCGATCTTCCGCGCCGGTATCGTCCGCCGCCGGCTCGGTCACGAGTTCGGCGTCGGCGACGGTTGTGTCGTCGGCCGTGCCGGCCGTGTCCTCGGCGGCATCGCCGCCCTCCGCCCCGCCGCGGTCCTCGATGGCGCCGACGATCAGCGGCAGCATCTCGACGCCGGTGGCGCTGGCGGTGGCGGCGGCGGGCGGGGCGCGCCAGCTGAGCGTGTCGAAGGCGTGGCAGTTCTCGCAGGCGGGCACCCACTCGGCGTGGATGTGGTGGCATTTGTCGCACACCCATTGCGGCCCCCTGGGCGCCGCCAGCGCCCGCGCCAGCCAGCCCTTGACCACCGCGTCGGGGGCGCCCTCGCCGCGCTCGATGGCGGCCATGATCGTCAGCACGCGGGCGTCGGGCTCTTCCTCGACGAGGTTGCCGAGCGCGCGGCGGGCCTCGGGAAAGTCCTCGGCCGCGATTTCGAGCTCGGCCGCGACGAGCCGGGTTTCGCGGTGGTCGGGATGGGTGCCGAAAAGCTTGTTGAAGCGCCTGAGCCGGTCCTGGGGGCTCTCGTCCGGCTCGATCTCGGCAAAGACGGCGGCGAGGTCGGGATGGGGCTGCGCGCCCCAGGCCTTGCGAACGATCCGGGCGGCGTGGCGCTTGGCGCCCTTCTGCAGATAGGCCCGCGCCGCCATCGCCGCCGCCGGCACCAGGTCGGGCGACAGGCGGTTGGCCTCGATCGCCTGTTCGCGCGCCGCGATGTCCTTGCCTTCGTCGAGGATGTCGCGCGCCTCGGTCAGGGCCAGCACCGCGTCGCGGCGCTTGTGCACGTCGCGCGGCAGCGAGCCGTATTTGAGTTTGGCGCGCAGGGTATCGCGGGCGCCGGTCCAGTCCCTGGTCTCGGCCTGCAGCCGCAAGAGCGTATCCTGCACCTCCTGGTGGCGGGGCTTGAGCGCGAACGCGGTCTGCGCCAGCTTGAGCGCTGTTTCGGTGTCGCCCTCGGCCAGCTTTTGCCGCAGGATGCCGCGCACGCCGACGAAACGGGTCTTTTCGTTGCCCAGGAGCCGCTTGTAGATCTCCTCGGCCTTGTCGCGGTCGCCGGCCATCTCGGCCGCCTGCGCCGTCAGCAGGTTGGTGAGCGCGGGTTTCTTCAGGTAGCGTTCGGCGCGGCTGGCCTTGGCCATCGCCACCTGCCCCTCGCCCGAGGCGAGCGCCATCAGCCCCTCGGACAGCGCGCGATACCCCTTTTCCTGGCGGTTGCGGTCGAAATAGCGCGAGATCGCGGTGTCGTCGCCGTTGATGAAGCGCAGGACGGCAACCAGCAGCGCGAAGAGCTTCAGCAGCAGCCAGACCGCCAGGATCAGCGCGATCAGCGCGACGACCGCCGTCAGCGGGGTCAGGTTGAATTCCTGCCCGGCGATGACGATGCGCACGCCCCCCTCGAGTTCGAGCAGATAGATCGCGGCAAAGCTTGCCACCGCGACGAGGGCGATGAAGACCGCGATCTTGATGATGGACCAAAGCATAGGCGCGCGCCCTTTTTTGTCGTCAGTTCAGCTCTTCGCTCAGTTTCTGGGCGGCTGTCATCGCCGCCAGCCGGCGCCGGGCATCGGCGGCCCAGGCGGCCAGTTCGTCCTGCGCGACCCGGGGCAGGGCGTCGATTTCGGCCAGCGCGTCGGTCAGCCGGCCCTCGCGCGTTGCCGCCTCGGCGCGCGACAGGATCGCGTCGGGGTCGTCGCCCTCGCGCGGCTCCAGCGAGCGGACCCCCAGCACGTTGCGGAAAAAGGCGGTGGCGCCGCCGGTTTCGCCGGTCTCGACGGCGGCGGCGCGGGCGGCGGCCAGGGCGGCGCGCGCGGCGTCGGGAAAACGCGATTGCAGCTCGGCCAGGGTGGCGACGCCGTCGCCCGCGCTTTGCGTCAGGGGTTCGGGCGCGGCGATGCCGGCGGCCCGCAGATCGGCCAGCGCCCCGTCAAAGCCGCCGCCGGTGTCGAGCGCGGTCAGGATGCGCGACAGCGCCGCGCGGCGCATGGTGGCCTGGGCGGTTTCCTCGGCGTTTTCTTCCTTTTGCAGGGCGCGCGCGGTCATCTCGGCGATCTCGGCGCGCTGGTCGGCCATCGCCTGCTGCAGCTTCTTCAACTCGGCATCGAAGGCGGCGGCGGCAGCGGCGGAGGCGCCCTCGGTCAGCGTTTGCGAGGACAGGGCGTCGACCTGCGCGGCCAGTTCGCCGAGGCGGTCCTCGGTATCGGCGACGCGGGCAGAAAGCGCAGCCAGGGCATCGCGGATGCCGGCCTGCCCCGCCTCGAGCCCCGAGGTGTCGGGGATCTCGGTCGCGTCAAGACGTCCCGACAGCGCGTCGAGGCGTTCGGACTGGGCCTGCAACCCCTGCGAGGTCTCGGTTTTCAGTGCCTCGATATCGGCCTTGCCGGGCAGGATGCCCTCGGTGCCGAGGTAATAGCCCGCGCCCAGCCCGATCGCCCCGGCGACCGCCCCGCCCAGCAGCAGCGGCACGAACCCGCCCTTGCGAATCACGACCTGTTCGGTCGTCACGAGGGGTGCGGCGGTATCGCCGCCGGTGTCGGAATCGGCCGTTTCGGGGGCTGTGCTGCCGCTATCGGGCGCGTCGGGTTCGGCGCCCCCGCTCTCGTCCGGTTCTGCCGGAGTCGCGCCCGGTTTCCCGCCCTCGGCCTCTTCGCCGACGGGGGCGCGGGTTTGCGGCGTGGCGGCCTCCGCCGGGGGGGAATCGTCGTCTTCGGCGGTGGCCGGATCGCGGCCCTGCGAAGACGTTTTCGACGACGTCGTTTCTTTCGCCAATGTCCTGACCTCTGTGGAGCCGCGGGTGCGATATGCGCCGAACGAGTCTACTTGGACCCGGTCCCAGTCTCAACCCGCTTGACGGCCGACGCAAGGGTCTGGATCGCGGCCAGCATCGCCCCGGCGGTCGGGGCGGCGGCGACGATCAGCCGCGCGGCGCGGCCCGGCGGCACCCGGCCGGCGGCGTGGTTGCTGATCGCGGCGAGGTAGAGCGGCGCGCCGGGCGGCGCGGCCTGAAAAAACAGCGCCGCGCTGCGCGGGGAAAAGAGCGGCACGATCACGGGCGCGCCGCCGGAAAGCAGTGTTTCGGCCTCCGCGCTCAGCGGGTGCGGCCGCTGCCGGTAGACCACCGTTTCGGCCGTCTCGTAGCCGGCGGCGGACAGGTCCGCCACCAGGTCGGCGGCGACGTGTTCGCCGCGCAGGTAACGAACCGGCCCCGGCGGGCGGTCGGCAAGGAGGCGCGCAAGCAGGCTGCCGGCATCGCCGCCGCCATCCACGGCGGCGAACCCGGCAGCGCGGGCGGCGGCGGCGGTGGCGGCGCCGACGCAATAGCAGACCGGCCGGCAGGCCGCCGGCAGTTCGCCGAGCGCGGCCGCCGCGTGGACCGAGGTCAGCACCAGCGTGCCGGCGCCCGAGAGGTCGGGCAGGGCGTCGGTCAGCCGCTCGATCCGCATGATGGGCGATGTCACGATCCGCACCCCTGACCCCAGCCGCGCGCGCAGCTGCGCGGCGAAATCGCCGGCCGCCGGTTCGGGCCGGGTGATCAGGATCGAACAGGCCATCGAAGCCGCCGCAGTTGTTTGTGCCCCCATCGGGTGTTACCTGCCAAAGGAACGGGGCGCAACGGACGGCGCGATGACCACACCGCTGACAATCTTGGGGCTGGAAAGCAGCTGCGACGACACCGCCGCGGCGGTGCTGCGCATGGCGCGGCCCGGCCGGGCAGAGGTGCTGTCGTCGGTGGTCTACGGGCAGGGCGACCTGCACGCCGCCTTTGGCGGGGTGGTGCCCGAGATCGCCGCGCGCGCCCATGCCGAAAAGCTGGATCATGCCGTGCGCGAGGCGCTGGCGCAGGCCGGGCTGGGGCTCGATGCCATCGACGCCATCGCGGTGACGGCGGGGCCGGGGCTGATTGGCGGGGTGCTGGCGGGGGTGATGTGCGCCAAGGGGCTGGC
>CAZNMK010000292.1:0-4204 GCA_964574045.1 uncultured Roseovarius sp.
CGTCGAGCTTTGTCGAGATCAACAACTTCTACACCGCCACCGTCTATGAAAAGGGTGCCGAGCTGATCGGGATGCTGCGCACGCTGGTGGGCGACGAGGATTATTACCGCGCGCTCGACCTCTATTTCACCCGCCATGACGGCCATGCCGCCACGGTCGAGGACTGGCTCAAGGTGTTCGAGGACACCACCGGCCGCGACCTGAGCCAGTTCGAGCGCTGGTATACCGATGCCGGCACGCCGCGCCTTGCCGTCACGGAGGAGTGGCAGGACGGCCGCTATACCCTGACCTTCGAACAGAAAACCCCGCCGACACCGGGGCAGGATGAAAAGCCGCCGCGCGTCATCCCGATCGCGGTGGGCCTCATCGGCCCGAATGGCGACGAGGTTGTCGAAACCACCGTGCTGGAGATGACCAAGGCGCGCCAGAGCTTTCATTTCGAGGGGCTGGGCGCGCGGCCCGTCCCCTCGATCCTGCGCGGCTTTTCCGCCCCGGTGATCGTCGAGCGCGAGACGTCGGACGCCGAGCGCGCATTCCTGCTGGCCCACGACACCGACCCCTTCAACCGCTGGGAGGCCGGGCGCGCCCTGGCCCGGTCCGGCCTGCTGGCGACGCTGCGCCAGGGCGCGGCGCCCGATTCGCGTTATCTCGACGCCATCGTGCGGCTGGTCGGCGACGAGTCCATCGACCCGGCGTTTCGCGCGCTGGCGCTCGACCTGCCGGGCGAGGACGAGCTGGCGCAGGCATTGTTCGAGGCCGGCGAAACCCCCGACCCGCAGGCGATCTGGACGGCACTCGAGGGGCTGCGCGACGCCCGCGCCGGGGCGATGCGAACCCTCGCGCCCGAACTGGTCGACCGCCACCGGGTCGGCGCCCCCTACCGCCCCGATGCCGAACAGTCGGGCGCCCGCGCGCTGGCCAACGCCGCGCTGGCCGTTCTCAGCCGGCTCGACGGCGGCGCGGCGGCGGCGGATCAGTTCGCCCGCGCCGGCAACATGACGCTGCAGCTTGCCGCGCTTTCGTGCCTGCTGAGGGCCGGCAGGGGGGACGAGGCGGCGCAGGCATTCCATGACCAGTGGCGCCATGACCGGCTGGTGCTGGACAAGTGGTTCAGCCTCCAGATCGTCAATGCCAGGCCCGAAGCGGCCGCCGATCTGGCCGATACGCTGACCCGGCACCCCGATTTCACGATGAAGAATCCCAACCGCTTCCGCGCGGTTCTGGGTGCGCTCGCCGCCGGCCCGGCCGGGTTTCATCATGCGTCGGGCAAGGGCTATGCATTGCTGGCGGACTGGCTGATCCGGCTCGACCCGGTGAACCCGCAGACGGCCGCGCGCATGTGCACCGCGTTCGAGACCTGGCGGCGCTACGACAGGGGCCGCCGGGCCATGATCGCGGCCCAGCTCGACCGCATCCTCGCGACCCCCGGCCTGAGCCGCGACATGACCGAGATCGCCGGCCGCATCCGCGGCGCCTGACCGCCAGGCCGGAAAGCCCTGCAGGAGATCGCACGGCAAGCCGCACACGCACAGCGCGAACCCCGCCCGCGGCCGCGGCGCGCGTCGCGTCTTTTCCCCGGCATCTCCCCCGGCTTGCCCCAATTTCGGCGGAATACGCGGGCAGAACGCCGGCATGTTCCAGAAGTTCATGTTCCAGCGATACGGCGGGTAGGTCATGTTCAAATCCGGGTTTCGGTCGAGTTCGCCCCGTGGCGCCTTTGCAAGGCTGCGCACCATGCTGGCGCGGCCGCCGGGGGGCGGCGGGCGCAGCGGCCGGATGCCGCGAATGTCCGAGCGCGAGATCGACGACCTGACCAAGCGCGTGATCGTGCCCTCGCTGCCCGTATCCGACGAGGAGGTGGCCCGCGCCACCCACCAGGACGCCGGCCAGCGCCTGGCCCGGCAGGACCGCTGGCCCGACCTGTCGCGCCGCATCCGCCGCGCCGACAGCGAACGCCTGACCACGCCGGGCGGCGAGACAGCATCGCTGCTGCTGGCCTTCGGCGCGCGCTCGGACGTGGTTTCGGCGGCCGAGGACGCGCTGCATGACGGGGCCGAACCCGACCCCGAGGGTATGGCCGCGCTGGAAGAGGTGCTGGACGAGCAGCCGGACGACTATGCCTGCGCGCTGGTCGTGGCGCTGGCGCATCTCGACATCGCCTGGGCCTGGCACAGCATCGCCTTTGCCAGGGTGCCCGAGGAAAGCCTGACCCGCGCCCATGAACACCTTGCCCGCGCCGAGGCCCTGCTGGCGCCGCATGACGGTGCCGCGCTCGGCGCGCCGTCGCTCCTCGCCGCCCGCTGCGCGCTGAACGCCACCAGCGAACGGCGCGGCCGCCGTCTGGCCGACGATTACGCGGCGCTGATCGCGCTCGACCCCGAAAGCCACCGCCACATGCGCGCGCTGGGCCGGAACATGCTGCCGCTGCGGCGCCAGGAACCCGGCGTGCTGGAGGTCGAGGCGCGCCGCACGGCGCTGCAGACGCGCGACGTCTGGCAGGCGGGCGGCTATACATGGGTCTATTTCGACGCGCTTGCCGCGGAACCCGAGGCGATCGAGATGCTGGACGGCGATTTCTTCGTCGAAGGCATGCGCAACATCCTCCGGAGCCGGCGCAACCAGCATATCGTCAATCAGTTCGCCGCCTTCTGCGCGATCGCCATGGCGCCCTGCCGGCGCCGGAACGCGCTGTCGCGCCGGGCCGAGGCCACCCGCGCGCGGCTGCATGACAGCCTGGGCTGGATCCTGTCCGATCACCTGCAGGAACTGCACCCGCTGATCTGGTCGCAGACATTGCTGGCGCCGGGCGCCACGACACGTCTGCCGCCGCGCCGGGCGCTGGTGCAAAAGGGCCGGCAGACCGCGCTGAGGATCATCGCCGCGCGGTTCTCCGGCGAGATCGCCGATGGCAGTTCCATCGCCTTTTCGCCCTGCGGCATGTACCGGCTGCCGGCGCTCTGACAGGCACTTGGGCGGAATGCCCGCCGACTGCACGCTTTCCTGAAAAGAAAGCGGCCCGAAATCTTTCAAGGATTTCGGCGGCTTGGCCTCATCCTTCGTTGCCGGCGGCGGCGAACTCGGCGGTTTCCTCCAGCAGCTCGGGATACCATTCTTCCAGCGCCGGCAAGAACGCCTCGCGGATACGCGCCACCTGCGCCGGGCTGAGATCCTCGCGCCAGACCCCGGCCTGCCCCTTGGCAAAGAATGCCTGCATCCCGGTCGGGCGTTCGGTGAAACCCAGCTTTTCCTCCTGCTTCTTCATCGCCTCGAAGGTCGTGGCCTTGATCGCGCGCGCCAGCTTGGCCGCGTCGGGTTTGACGGAGAGGAAATCGAGCAATCCGCGCATCGCCTTGGCCGGCTTGCGGAGCAGGTCCTCGTAGCGCACGACGTGGCGCGGCAGCCCCGGTGCCGTGGTCCAGGTGCGCACATGGTCGTCCCAGCGGCCCATGGCGTCGCGGATGCCGGTGTCGGTGCCCATCATCGTTTCGGGGTTCGTCATCCGGTCGATGGCGGTGTCGATGTCGGCGCTCTGGTGGCGGGCGAAGGACGGCGCCAGATCGAACGGGTTGCGGATCATGTAGACCGCGCCCGCCGTCACTTCGGGCGGGATCAGGTGATGGCCCATGTACTGCACCGCCTGGCAGTGCGTCTTGACGAAATGGGTCCCCGGTTTCGACGCGGCGATCATGCGCACCGCCTTGTCGCGCACCTGCAGCCATTCCTTGACGCTCTTGGTGGCAAAGGGGCGCCCGGCGGCGGCGTCGAAGAAATCCTGGCGCACGTCGGCGGTGGTGAAACGGCGCAGGTTGTTGATGTCGGGGGCCTGGCCCGGCGGCATGAAGTAATGCGCCAGGAGGCTGCGCATCCAGGTGTTGCCGGACTTGGGATAAGAGGCCAGCCAGATGATCCGGCGCAGGTTGGGCACGGGGCTAGTCATCGAGATATCCGTATTTTTTCATGACCTTGCGGTGATCGCGCCTGACCTGTTTCACCAGCCTCGGCGCCAGTTCGGTCCGCCACTGGCCGCTTTTTCCGCGGGAAAAGAAGCGTTCGTTCTTGGGCGAGCTTTCGACGAAGCCGCCTTTCTCCTCCTGGCCCGACAACTCGTCGAAGCTGGAAAAACGGATCGCCTTTTCCAGCCGCGCCGGGTCGACCGGCATGCCGATATGTTCGAGCATCGCGCCAAAGCTTTCCCGCGGCTTTT
>CAZNMK010000293.1:0-1804 GCA_964574045.1 uncultured Roseovarius sp.
GAACTTTCCCAACGCCATGATCACCCGCAAGGCCGGGCCGGCGCTGGCCGCCGGCTGCGCCTTTGTCGGGCGCCCCGCCGCCGAGACGCCGCTTTCGGCGACGGTGCTGGGGGTTCTGGCCGAGCGCGCGGGCATCCCCAGGGGGGTGTTCAGTATCGTCACCTCGTCGCGTTCGAGCGAGATCGGCAAGGAGTTCTGCGAAAACCCCGCCGTGCGCAAGCTGACGTTCACCGGCTCGACCGAGGTCGGGCGCATCCTGCTCAGACAGGCCGCAGACCAGGTTCTGAAGTGCTCGATGGAGCTGGGCGGCAACGCGCCCTTCATCGTCTTCGACGACGCCGATCTGGATGCCGCCGTCGAGGGCGCGATCATGTGCAAGTTCCGCAACAACGGCCAGACCTGCGTCTGCGCCAACCGCATCTATGTGCAGGACGGCGTCTATGATGCCTTCGCCCAAAAGCTGAAGGCGGCGGTCGAAAAGCTGAAAATGGGCGACGGGCTCGAGGAGGGCACCCAGCTTGGCCCGCTCATCAACAACGATGCCATCGTCAAGGTGCAGGAACACATCGCCGACGCCCGCGCCAAGGGTGCGAAGGTGCTGATGGGCGGCGGCGATCCGTTGCAGGGGCCGGGGCATTTCCTGCCCCCCACCATCGTCACCGGGGTGACGCAGGAGATGCAGGTCGCCACCGACGAGACCTTCGGCCCGATGGCGCCGCTCTTTCGCTTCGAGGACGAGGACGAGGTCATCGCGATGGCCAACGACACCATCTTCGGGCTTGCGAGCTATTTCTACGCCCGCGATCTGTCGCGCGTGACCAAGGTCGCGGAGGCGCTGGAATACGGGATCGTGGGCGTCAACACCGGCATCATCTCGACCGAACTGGCGCCGTTCGGGGGCGTCAAGCAATCCGGCCTTGGCCGCGAGGGCAGCCATCACGGCATCGACGAGTTCCTGGAGATGAAATACATCTGCACATCGGTCTGAGGACCGGCAAACGAAGACCCCGGCCGGGGGTGCCGGCCGGGGTCGGGCGGTAGGATCGCCGGGTGCGGCGCGCCTGACGCCGCTCATGCTTACCTCTCCCCGGGCTCGACCCGGGGCCTCATCCGGCCGACACGAGAGGCCCCGGCTCGGAGGCCGGGGCGCATGGGGTCGGCTGACGATCAGTTCACGGACTTGGCGTCGACCACGTCCTTTTCGACCGAGCCCTCCACCGTGTCGCTGCGCGCGATCTCGATCCGGCGCGGTTTCAGCGCCTCGGGCACTTCGCGCTCAAGGTCGATGTGCAGCATGCCGTCGGCATGGCTCGCGCCCGTCACCTTGACGTGATCGGCAAGCTGGAACTTGCGCTCGAACGCACGGGTGGCGATGCCGCGATGCAGGTATGTGCGGCCCTCGTCGCCTTCGGACTTGCGCGCCGAAACGATGAGCGCGCCGTCCCTGACCTCGACCGACAGCTCGTCGGCCGAAAATCCGGCCACCGCGATCGAGATGCGGTAGGAATCGTCGTCGGTCTTTTCGATGTTGTAGGGCGGATAGGTCGGCTGATCGACGTCGGCCGAGAACACCCGGTCCATCATGTCGGCAAACTGGTCGAAGCCGACGGTTGCACGGTAGAGCGGTGCAAGATCGAAGTTGCGCATGGTTTATCCTCCTTTGAGCGATACCATCATGTCAGCGCCTTCCCGGCGGGACAGGCGCGGCGAACCGGCCCGCCACGCGGCGCCGGTCGAAAGGAAATCTGGTGGCGGGGAGGGGCGTTTTCAAGCCCCTCAGGGGCGGGCGAATTTCGCGCCGGTG
>CAZNMK010000293.1:1814-4204 GCA_964574045.1 uncultured Roseovarius sp.
GTTCGCCGGCGGTGGCCATGCTCGGGGCGGGCGGCTGGAAATAGCCCTGCCCGGCGGCCAGCGCCTCGGTCAGGACCTGTAGCGGGCGTTGCAGCTGGGTGCCCAACGATACCTTGCGCCCCTCGACCTCTGCCATCGCCGAGACCACCGAGACGACGCGCGCCTCGCCCGCCGCGAAGCTGAGCACCGGCGCGCCTGACGATCCGAAATCGACATCGCAGGACATCACCAGCACGCCCTGCTGGCGGGCCATGACGTTGCAGACCTCCTGCAGGGCGGGGGCCTCGGCACGGTCGCGGCCGTAGGAGACGACGCCGATCTCCTGGCCCTTGCGGGGGCGGTCGTCGGTGGCCAGCGGGGTGACGCGGGTGTTGCGGATCGGGTGATAGAGCTCCAGCAGGGCGACGTCGTTGCGCACCCGCTCGGGGCTGACGGCGGCGTCAAAGATGTAATCGGGATGCGCCACCGCGCGGCGGATGCGGCGCTGGGCCGAGGCGCGGCCGTTGCGCCAGCCGGCCAGGAACTCGATCTTGGCCGGGTCGATGCGCCGGCCGGTGGCGCGGTCGTAGAGGCAGTGCGCGGCGGTCAGCACCAGGTCGGGGGCGATCAGCGTGCCGGTGCAAAAACCGCGCCCGCCGATGTCGAGCCGGCCCACGGCCTCCCACCCGCGGCCGTCGTCGCCGGTATCGAGGCGTTTGAGCGCGCTGTCGGCCTGCGCCGCGCCCGCCGCCAGAAACACCCCGATCGCCGCCGCGATGACCTTGAACATGACCCCTCCGTCCTTGCCTTGCGGCGGGGTAACAGGGCATCGGGGCCAAATTAGGGCGTTCGCAGGTCCGGTATCCGCCCGCCCCCGGCCCCGAGCGCCGGCGGCACCGGCCCGCCGGTCGCCCAGTCGAGCAGCTCGACGGTGTGCACCACCGGCACCTGCGTGCCCGACCCGATCTGCATCATGCAGCCGATATTGCCGGCGGCGATGACGTCGGGCGCGCGCGCCTCGAGCGTGCGCACCTTGCGATCCTTCAGTTCCTTCGAGATCGCGGGCTGCATCAGGTTGTAGGTGCCCGCAGAGCCGCAGCAGAGATGGCTGTCGGCGGGCTCGGCCACCTCGAAGCCGGCGCGTTTCAGCAAGGTCTTGGGCGCGGCGGTGACCTTTTGCCCGTGCTGCAGCGAACAGGCGGCGTGATAGCCGACGCGCAGCCCCTTCGGCGCGCCTTCGGGCAGGTCGAGCCGCATCAGCAGTTCGGTCACGTCCATCGCGCGGGCGGCCACCTGCGCGGCCTCTTCGGCCAGCGGACCGCCCTTGAACATGTGGCCGTAATCCTTGACCGTGGTGCCGCAGCCCGAGGTGTTGATCACGATCGCATCGAGCCCGTCGCCGGCCATCTCGGCGGTCCATGCGCGGATGTTCTTCGCCGCGCTGGCATGGCTTTCATCGGTGCGCCCCATGTGATGCGTGAGCGCCCCGCAACAGCCTGCGCCCTCTGCCACCACCACCTCGCATCCCAATCGCGTGAGCAGGCCGATGGTGGCGTCGTTGATGTCGGTGTTGAGCGCCCGCTGCGCGCAACCGGTCATCAGCGCCACCCGCATCCGGCGCTCGCCCTTTGCGGCGAATGTCTGCGGGTCGTCGTTGCGGCTGACCGGCGGGATGCGCCCCGGCGCCATCTCGAGCATCGCCCTGAGCCGCGCGTCGGGCATGAGAAAGGCGAACGGCCGGGCAAACTTCGCCCCCAGCAGCGCGAGGCGAAACCGCGTCGGATAGGGCAGGATGCGCGCCAGCGTCCAGCGCAGCAGCCGCTCGAAGGGCGGGCGGCGATAGCGCGCCTCGATGTATTCGCGCGCGTGATCGACGAGGTGCATGTAATGCACGCCCGAGGGACAGGTGGTCATGCAGGCGAGGCAGCTGAGGCAGCGGTCGATGTGCTTGACGGTCTTGGGGTCGGGGTCGCGGCCGGTTTCCAGCATCTCCTTGATCAGGTAGATGCGCCCGCGCGGGCTGTCGAGCTCGTCGCCCAGCACCTGGTAGGTGGGGCAGGTGGCAGTGCAGAAACCGCAATGCACGCAGGCGCGCAGGATCTCGTTCGAGCGCGCGATGCCGGGGTCGCGCAGCTGTTCCTCGGTGAACTCGGTCCTCATGCCGCCTCCCCCTGGTCCATCAGGCCGGGGTTGAGGACGCCGCGCGGGTCGAAGCGTTGCTTCAACCCCGCTTGCAGCGCCGCCACGGCGGGGGCGAGGGGCTGGAACGTGCCCCCTGAGCGGTCGCCGCGAACAAGCGTCGCATGCCCCCCTGCGGCGGCCACCGCGCGCCAGATGCCCGCGCCCCGCGTGCCCCCGGGCACCAGCAGCCAGACAAGGCCGCCGCCCCAGTCATAGACCGCCTCGGCGCC
>CAZNMK010000294.1:0-3561 GCA_964574045.1 uncultured Roseovarius sp.
GGCCGCGCTGTCGCGGTCCGTCGACCAGGGAAAATCGTCCCAGCCCTCGCGCCAGTTGCGGCTGGCAATCGCGGGGCAGTGATACATGAGATGCCAGGCGAAGTCGCGCCACACCAGTTCCCTCAGCCAGGTTTCCGCGCCGCGCGCGCCGTCCTCCAGCGCCCGCATCCCGGCGTGCCAACACTGGCGCACGGAGATCTCGCCAAGGCTGAGGTTCTGCGACAGGCCCGAACAGCCGTCTCCGGCCGGCAGGTTGCGGGCGGTGTCGTAGTCGCCGATGGCATGGGCGACGAACCGTTCCAGCCGTTCCTGCGCCGCCGCCTCGCCGACACGCTGGTGCGGCAGGCAGACCGCCGCCCCGCGCGCCATGCCCGCGCCCAGGCGCCAGTCGTTTAGCCGCTCGCTCCGGGGCCATTCATCGGCGGCGGGGATGCGCGCCGGGGCCGCCTGGGGCGCGGGCACCTCGCGCCCGCGCACCGTGCGCCAGAACGGCGAATAGACGCGGTAATACCCCCCCGTTCCGGTCTCGACCGTCCACGGCTCGAAGAGGACATGGCCGGGGTGGCTTTCGGCGGCGATGCCGCGCGCGGCGAGCCCGGCCTTTACCGCCTTGTCGCGGGCGATGGTGTCGGGATCGTAAAGGCGCGTCCAGTGAACCGCGCGCGCGCCGGTCTCGGCTGCGAGTGCGCCAAGCGTCTCTTCGGCCGGCCCCGAACGCAGGATGAGCCGGCTGCCCCGCGCCGCGAGCCGCCGCGTCAGATCGTCAAGCGACAGCCCCAGCCGCCATTTCGCCGCCGCCCCCAGCGCGTCCACCTGCGCATCGCGGACAAAGACGGGGATGACCGGCCCGCCGCGCGCGAGCGCCGCGCAAAGAGCGGAATGATCGCCCAGCCGCAGATCGCGCCTGAACCACAAAAGTGCCGGGGGTGCGCCGTTCATGCCTCGCTCTCCTTGTCGCGGGGGGTACGCGGCGGGCGCGCCAGCGGATCACAACACCGCGTCGAGCGCATCGAGCAGGCGGTCTATCTCGGCCCTTG
The DNA here is from genome assembly GCA_964574045.1 of uncultured Roseovarius sp. Classification (GTDB taxonomy): domain Bacteria; phylum Pseudomonadota; class Alphaproteobacteria; order Rhodobacterales; family Rhodobacteraceae; genus Roseovarius. The sequence goes on from CAZNMK010000294.1 coordinate 1,038, forward strand.
TGGTGTAATGCACGAAGCTGAGGCGCAGCACCCCCTTTTGCGGATCGATCCCCATCGCCTCGAGCGGCCGCACGCCGTAGAAATGTCCGCCTCCCGCCATGATCCCGTGCCCCGCCAGCCGCGCCGCCGCCTCGGCCGCCGGGCCCGGCAGTTCGACCGACACGGTGGGCGCGCGCGCGCCCGCGTCGCGCGGGCCGATCAGGCGCACCGCGTTGCGCCCGGCCAGGAAATCCAGCACCGGCTGCAAGAGCTCCGTCTCATGCGCGCGGAAAAGGTCGTGCACCCCGCCCGCCCGCGCCGCGCCGTCGCCCGCGATGCCGTGGCGATCCGCCAGCGTATCGAAATAGTCCGCGATGCCGGCGCTGGCGGCCACCTGCGCATGGTCGGGCCCCGCCGGCGTGAACCGCTTGTAGAGCGTATCGGCGTTGAACCAGTGTCCCTGGTTGGGCAGCATCTGACCCAGTTCGCGCCGGATGGTCATGATGCCCTGATGCGGCCCATAGGTCTTGTAGGCGGAAAAGAGATAGATGTCGGGCCCCATCTGGCCGGGGTTCGGCAGCCCGTGCGGCGCGTAGGACACGCCATCGACGCAGACAAAGGCGCCCGCGGCATGGGCGGCTGCGGTGATCTCGACCACCGGGTTGATGGCGCCGACGATGTTCGAGCAATGCGGGAAACACACCAGGCGCACGCGCTCGTCGAGCAGGTTTTCCAGATCGTCGAGCCCGAGCAGCCCGGTATCGCGGTCGATGCGCCATTCGCGCACCTCGATGCCGCTCTGCGCGAGCCGCCGCCAGGGGCCGGAATTGGCCTCGTGGTCCTGGTCGGTGACGACGATCGCCTCGCCCGGGCTCAGCCATTCGCGAAACGCCTGCGCCAGCACATAGGTGTTCTGCGTCGTCGAGGGGCCAAAGCTCAGCTCATCCCTTTCCACCCCCAGCATCGCGGCGAGGCGCGTGCGCGCCTCGTCCATCTCCTCGCCCGCCAGGCGGCTGGCCGCGTAGGGTCCGTATGGCTGCACCTTGCGCTGGCGGTAATAGCGTTCCAGCCGCGCGATTACGGCTGCGCAGGTATAGGATCCGCCGGCGTTCTCGAAAAATGCCTGCCCCGCGAGCGAGGGCTCGGCGAAGGCGGGGAACTGCGCCCGCACGAAATCGGTATCAAGCTTCACGATCCGTCCCCCTTGCGCGATTCTGGGCACACGAAACAGCAAAGCCCCCCGGACCGCAACACCCGGGGGGCCGCCGATACCGCCCGAGGGCGCGTCAGCCGCGTTTTTCGCTTCTCAGCCCCTTGAAGATCGCCACGCAGATCATCAGCAGGATCACCGTGAACGGCAGACCGGTCGAGATCACCATCGCCTGCAGCGCACCGAGACCGCCGCCGATCAGCAGCGCGATCGCCACCAGCCCCTCGAAGGTGCACCAGAACACCCGCTGCGGCACCGGCGCATCGACCTTGCCGCCGGCGGTGATGGTGTCGATCACCAGGCTGCCGGAATCGGAACTGGTGACGAAGAACACGACCACCAGCACGATGCCGATGGTCGAGGTGATCGACGCCAGCGGCAGCCCCTCGAGCATCGCGAAGAGCGACAGCGGCGGGTCGTAGCTGTCGATCACCTGCGCCTTGACGGCACTGGCGGCGGGGTCGTTCAGCACCTGGTCGATCGCGGCGCCGCCGAAGACGGCCATCCACAGCAGGCAGACGAGGCTGGGAATGATCAGAACGCAGGTGACGAACTCGCGCACCGTGCGGCCGCGGCTGACGCGGGCGATGAACATGCCGACGAAGGGCGACCACGAGATCCACCACGCCCAGTAGAACGCCGTCCAGCCCTGCATGTAGCCCAGATCCTCGCGCCCGTGCGGGTTCGACAGCGGCACCACCTCGCGCAGGTAGGCGCCCAGCCCCATGACGAAATCGGTCAGGATGCCGACCGCCCCGGCGGCGAAAAGGACGAAGAGCAGCAGCAGGAGCGCGATCACCATGTTGATCTCGCTCAGCACCTTCACGCCGCCATCGAGCCCGCGCAGGACTGAAATGAGCGCCACCGCGGTGATCGCTACGATCAGGATCACCTGAACGGTCACGCTCTGGGGCACGCCGTAGATGTATTCAAGCCCGGCATTGGCCTGCTGCGCGCCGAACCCCAGCGACGTGGCGAGGCCGAAGAGCGTGGCGAATACCGCCAGCGTGTCGATGATGTGCCCGGTCCAGCCCCAGACCCGTTCGCCGAAGATCGGGTAGAAGGCCGAGCGGATCGTCAGCGGCAGCCCCTTGTTGAACGAAAAGAGCGCCAGCGCCAGCGCCACCACCGCATAGATCGCCCAGGGGTGCAGCGCCCAGTGATAGCTGGTCGCGGCCAGCCCCATGCGCCGGGCGGCCTCGACATTGGCCTCGATGATGCTGCCGTCCTCGGCGATGGGCGAGGGCACGCCCAGCGGCTCGGAAACCGCCATGTGATAGACCGGCTCGAGCACGCCGAAGAACATCAGCCCGATGCCCATGCCGGCCGCGAACA
>CAZNMK010000294.1:3571-4166 GCA_964574045.1 uncultured Roseovarius sp.
TAGTCGGGCGTGGCCCCGGTCCCGCCCAGCCGGACCGATCCGTAGGGCGACACGATCAGCAGCAGGCAGAAGACGACGAAGATGTTGGCCGACCACAGGAAAAACCAGTCGAAGGTCGAGGTCAGCGCCGGGCGCAGCCAGCCGAAGAAATCGCCCGCCTGCTGCGGCGCGATCAGCGCATAGGCCACGAAGGCGACGATCACCAGCCCCGAGATCACGAAAACGGGGTTGTGGATGTCGAGGCCGAAGGGCCCCACCCTGGCCTGGATGTTGTCCTGGCCGATCTCGTATTCGGTTTCGATGATATCCGCGTGGCCTTCGGGTTCGGGGATACCCTGATTCGCCGTGTCGTCGGTCATGGCGGCCTCCCTTGCTCGCTTGTCGTTATGTTGTCTTGTTGTCTCTACTCGGTCTTCGGCGGCTCGTGCCGACCGGTCAGCTGCGCACCACCATCACGGTACAGGCGGCGTGTTCGGCGATCTTGCCGCCGTTCGAGGGCCAGATATAGTCGAGCACGCTGGGCACGTGGCTGGCCATCACCACCAGATCGGCGCCGGTGTCCTTGACCGCCCTCAGCAGCGCATCGTCGACATCC
>CAZNMK010000295.1:0-4157 GCA_964574045.1 uncultured Roseovarius sp.
CCCATCTGCATGTGATAGGGCCGTCGGTTGCCGCGATAGAGGATGCCGGTGTTCATCCCGTCATCGGTCATGATCCGGCGCGCCGCGCGGGCCGGATCGTCGGTGGGCTCGACCGGGGCCTTGTGCACGGTGTTCTTCCATTCCCGTTCGTCCGGGCGGAAGGTGACGCAGGGGCTGAGTATCTCGACGAAGGAAAAGCCCGGATGCTTGACCGCCTCGACCAGCGTGCTGGTCGTCGCCTTGATGTCGCCCGAGAACTCGCGCGCGACGAAATTGGCGCCCGAGGCGAGCGCGATCACCAGCGGGTGAAACGGGCTCATGCCGGTGCCGCCGGGCGACATGGCGCTGTCCCAGTCGGGTTCGGTGGTGGGCGATGGCTGCCCCTTGGTCATGCCGTAGACGCGGTTGTCCATCACCACATAGGTGATGTCGATGTTGCGCCGGCAGGCGTGCAGGAAATGGTTGCCGCCGATGGAAAAACCGTCGCCGTCGCCGCTCATCGCCAGGACGGTCAGGTCGGGCCGGGCGACCTTGAGCCCCGTGGCCAGCGCCAGCGAACGCCCGTGCACCCCGTGAAAACCATAGCAGTTGGTGTAGGCGGGGATGCGCGAGGAACAGCCGATGCCCGAGATCACCGCGATGTCCTCGGGCGGGGTGCCCAGTTCCGCCAGCGACTTCGTCAGCGACATCAGCACATGATAGTCGCCGCAGCCCGGGCACCAGACCGGGTCCATCTCCGAGCGGTAGTCCTTGGCCTTGTATGCGTTCAGCGTCGGCGCGTTCATTGCTTCACCCAGTCCTTGATCTGTTGCGTGATTTCCCGGGCGCCGATCAGGCGCGGCCCGGGACGGTGGAAATGGCGCGTCTCGCCCGGCAGGTCGGTATTGGCGCGCAGATAGGTGCGGAACTGCCCGGCATGGGACTGTTCCACGACGAGGATGCGTTCGGCGCCCTCGAGCGCCTTGCCCAGCCCCTCGTGCGGGAACGGCGCCAGCAGCCGCGGCGCCACCACCTTGACGGCGATGCCCTCTTCGGCCAGGCGGCGCTGCGCCTCGCGCGCGGGCGCGGTCAGCGATCCCCAGGTCAGGATCACGGTCTCGCCCTCGCCAAAGGTTTCGCCCCAGTGCACGCCGTAATCGAACGCCTCGATCTTGCGCCGGCGCTTGTCCATCTGTTCCTGCTGGTCGGCGCCGCTGGTCGAGGGCGCGCCAGATACCGAATGGGTCAACCCGTCGGCTGTGTGCTGGCCGCCGGTGACGCCGGGGATGGCCATTTCCGACACCCCGTCGGCGGTGATGGCGTAGCGCAGATAGCGCTCGTCGGCCTTGGCGCCGGCCCAGGTCTTGCGCTTGCCGACAAAGCTGAGGTTGGCGGGGCGTTTCATAACCACCCTTGCCTGTCCCAGCGCCTGATCCGAAAGCAGGATCACCGGCGTCTGCATGGCCTCGGCCAGATAGACCGACCATTGCGCGGTATAAAGGCAGTCCGCGACCGAGATCGGCGCCACCACCACATGCGGCGCGTCGCCGTGAAAGCCGTTGATGGCGACATTGAGGTCGGATTGCTCGGACTTGGTGGCGATGCCGGTCGAGGGGCCGCAGCGCATCACGTCGACCACCACCAGCGGTATTTCCGACGCCACCGCCAGGCCCAGCGTCTCGATCATCAGCGACAGCCCCGGACCCGAGGTCGCGGTGATCGAGGCGCGCCCGCCGAAGGAGGCGCCGAGAATCATGTTGACCGAGGCCAGTTCGTCCTCGGCCTGCACCAGCGTGCCTCCGGCCTCGGGCAGGGCGGCGGCCAGCCATTCCAGCACCTCGGTCGCCGGTGTGATCGGATAGCCGGCGGCAAAGCGCACGCCGCCGCGTACCGCGCCCAGGCCCACCGCCTCGTTGCCGGTGATCAGCCAGCGGCCCTGGTCCTTTTGATAGGCGTCGCCGATTTCCAGCGTGTCGCCCAGGCCCAGCTCCGCCGCCGCCTGCATCCCCGCCCTGGCGCAGGCCAGGCTGTTGGCGACCGCCGCCTCGCCCTTGGCGCCGATGCGGGCGTCGATGATTTCGGCCAGCCCGTCCTCGGTCAGGCCGATGAGCTGCGCCGCCAGTCCGGCGGCGACCATGTTCTCGCGCCCGCCCTTGACGCTGGCCGCGAGTTCCTTGATCGGCACCAGCTTTACCTGCGCGCCGGAGCGGGTGACGATTTCGGGCACCTCGCCCAGCGCCGGATCGGCGATGACGGTGCCGCCCGGGCGTACCGGCATCTCGGCCGAAAACCGCTGCACGTTCTTCCAGTCGATCGCGATCAGCAGGTCGTATTCGGCGTTCATGCAATCGACCGGATGGTTGGCCAGACGCAGGAGCGCCCCCGCCTCGCCGCCGCGAATCTGCGGGCCGACCGAGCGGTTCATCATCCCGTACCAGCCGGTCTGGCCGGCGGCCTCGAGCACGATCGAGCCGGCGGTCAGCGCCCCCGCGCCGCCTGAGCCGACGATGGCGACCGAGACGCTTTTCTTGGGCCTTTTGTGCTGTGTCATGCGACCTGAACTCCCTTGGTTCCAGCGCGGGTCGGGGGGCGGTCATAAGCCTCTTGACCCTAAACAAGTATTCGAGTACTGTTTTACTATATTAGCGAATGCAGGGCCTGTCAATCCAAACGCGCAAGGGCCTTCGCGGCAGATGGGACAGGGCGCCGGGGCGCCGACGACAGGGGGAGAACACACCGAGATGGCAAGGCGCTGGATGATGACCGCCGCGGGCGAGCCGCTGAGAATGGAGGAATTCGAACCCGCCGCGCCCGGCGAGGGCGAGGCGGTGGTCGAGGTCGCGGGCTGCGGGGTCTGCCATACCGATCTGGGCTATTACTATGACGGCGTGCGCACCAACCAGCCGCTGCCGCTGACGCTCGGCCACGAGATCAGCGGAACCGTCACCGCCGCCGGCCCCGGCGCCGGAGACTGGCTGGGAAAGACGGTGATCGTCCCCGCCGTGATGCCCTGCGGCACCTGCGATCTGTGCCGGCGCGGCAAGAGCACCATCTGCCGCAACCAGAAGATGCCGGGCAATGACATCGAGGGCGGCTTCGCCTCGCACATCACCGTTCCCGCGCGCGGGCTCTGCCCGGTCGACACCGACCGGCTGGCGGCGGTCGGACTCACACTTGCCGATGTTTCAGTGGTCGCCGACGCGCTGACCACGCCCTATCAGGCGGCGGTGCAGGCCGGCATTGGCGAGGGCGATCTGGTCATCGTCAACGGTGTCGGCGGCGTCGGCGGCTATGCCGTGCAGGTCGCCGCGGCGCTGGGCGCCAGGGTGGTGGCGATCGACGTCAACGACGCCAAGCTCGAGGCCGTGAGCGGCCACGGCGCGGCGCTGACGCTCAACGCCCGCGAACATGACGGGCGCGAGTTGAAAAAGGCCATCGGAGCCTTCGCCAGGGATGAGGGCCTGCGCCAGACCGAGTGGATCATCATGGAATGTTCCGGCACCGCCGCGGGGCAGACCGCCGCCTTTGGCCTCATGGTTCACGGCTCGACCTTCTGCGTCGTGGGTTTCACCATGGACAAGGTCACGGTGCGGCTGTCGAACCTGATGGCCTTTCACGCCCGCATGCTGGGCAACTGGGGCTGCCCGCCCGAGCTTTACCCCGGGGCGCTGGAACTGGTGCTGTCGGGCAAGGTCAAGCTCGACCCCTTTGTCGAACATCACCCGCTCGACACCATCAACGAGGTCTTCCGCGCCGTCCATGACGGCGAGATGAAGCGCCGCGCGATCATGGTCCCCTGAACGAAACGCAACAGACACCAAGGAGCACATCCAAGATGGACGCACGCACCGCCATACCGAACGGTTTCGAATTCCTCTCGCACGATCTCGTCGACGACGAGGTTCGGACCGGCCTGACCGGCCAGATCCTCTATGAAAAGCGGCCCGCAAAGGCCCCGGACGGCAGCGAGGTCGAGGGTCTCTACAACGCCTGGATCACGCTCAACAATCCCGATCAGTTCAATGCCTACACGACCGACATGGTCAAGGGCATGATCCTGGCGCTGCGCGCGGCCTCGAACGCGCGCGACGTTGTGGCGGTGGTCATCACCGGCGCCGGCGACAAGGCGTTCTGCACCGGCGGCAACACCAAGGAATACGCCGAATACTATGCCGGCC
>CAZNMK010000296.1:0-4139 GCA_964574045.1 uncultured Roseovarius sp.
TCACCGGCTATGCCGCCACCTCGGACGGGCACGACATGGTCGCGCCCTCGGGCGAGGGCGGCGAACGGGCGATGCGCCTGGCGCTGGGGCAGCTGCCCGAGGGCCGGCGCGTGAGCTATATCAACGCTCACGGCACTTCGACCCCGGTGGGCGACGTGGGCGAGGTCGAGGCGGTGCGCCGCATATTCGGGGCCGGCAAGGTACCGCCGATCAGTTCGACCAAGTCGATGACCGGGCACGCGCAGGGCGCGGCCGGGGCGCTGGAGGCGATCTTCTGCCTGCTGGCGCTCGAGCACGACTTCGTCATCCCCTCGATCAATGTCGAGACGCTCGACCCCGGCATCCGGCCGGGCGAGATCGCCACCGCGCGGCGCGACGATGCCGGGCTCGACACGGTGATGACCAATTCCTTCGGTTTCGGTGGCACCAACGGGTCGATGCTGCTGAGCAGGTATGACGGGTAGGGCGCAGATGGATATGTCGATGAAGGGGATGCGCGGGCTGGTCATGGGTGTGGCCAACGACCGCTCGATCGCCTGGGGGATCGCCCGGGCCATGCACGCCGCCGGCGCCGAACTGGCCTTTTCCTACCAGGGCGAGGCGTTCGGCAAGCGGGTCGAGCCGCTGGCGGCGTCGCTGGGGTCGTCGCTGCTCGTGGATGTCGACGTGACCGACGACGCCTCGCTCGACGCGGCCTTTGCCCGGCTGTCGGAGACCTGGCCGACGATCGACTTTCTGGTGCACGCGATCGCCTATTCCGACAAGTCCGAGCTGACCGGCCGTTTCCTGAACACCAGCCGGGACAATTTCAAGCGCTCGCTCGACATTTCCTGCTATTCCTTCATCGAGGTCGCGCGCCGCGCCTATCCGCTGATGAAGCAGAACGGCGGCACGCTGTTGACGCTGACCTATCAGGGCTCGAACCGGGTGGCGCCCAATTACAACGTTATGGGCGTGGCCAAGGCGGCGCTGGAGGCGGCGACGCGCTACCTGGCCAACGATCTCGGTCCGGACGGAATCCGCGTCAACGCCATCAGCCCGGGGCCGATGAAGACGCTCGCCGGTGCGGCCATCGGCGGCGCGCGCCGGACCTTCAAGCATACCGAGGCCAACGCGCCGCTGCGATCCAACGCCACGCTGGATGCGGTCGGCGGCACGGCCGTCTATCTGGCCTCTCCGGCCGGCGCCTTTACCACCGGCGAGATCATCCGCGTCGACGGCGGTTTCCACGTGTTGGGGATGCCACAGGCGGAGAACCTCTGACCGGGGCCGCAATCCGGCCACGGGATTGCCGCGCTTTCGCCCGCACGGGCTGATACGCCGCAGGAATGGACTATGCCCGCAAAGCCCTGGCGCAGGATCGCGAACGTGCCTTTGGCGCCCGTGCCGCCCGTGCGCGCGGTTGGGCGCGGCTGGCCTATGCGGCGCTGGTGGCGATGTTCCTGTTCGCGGCCTGGCAGGACCGCGCGCTGGCCCCGCCGGTGCATGACGGAATGAAGGTCACCGCCGAGCGTATCGTCTGGGTCACGGAAAACACCGACGAGGTACGCGCCTATATCCGGGGACTCATGCGCAGCCCGTCGGGCAGTTCGGCCAAGCCGCAGCACGATCCCGTCACGCGCTTTCTGCTGCAGTTCGAACGCTGAGGAATTTGCCGCCGGGTCTTGATGGCCACAGCACGGCGCCCCACGTGTCACCCATGACTTGGCAAAACCGTTCCCATGCCAATGTGCCGGGGGTGGATCAGTCGGACCGTCTGGTGCCCGTCAACCTGCGCCAGAGCGGACCGGCGCCGGTGCAGATGCTGATCTCCACCCGGGTGCGCAAGTCGCCCTTCTGGCACCTCTCGGTCGAGGCGGGGTGCTGGCGCGCGACGGTCTATAACCGCATGTACCATCCGCGCGGCTATATCCGGCCCGAGGATGGCGGCGCGATGGCCGAATACCGCTCGCTGGTCAATGGCGTCACCCTCTGGAACGTTGCCGTCGAACGCCAGATCCGCGTCAAGGGCAAGGACGCGGAGGATTTCGTCAACACCGTCATCTCCCGCGACGCCACCCGGATCAAGCCGATGCACGGGCGTTATGCCATCTTGTGCAACGATCTGGGCGGCATCCTCAACGATCCGGTCCTGCTGCGCCTCGCACATGACGAATTCTGGTTCTCGGTCTCCGATTCGGATCTGATGCTGTGGCTTCAGGGGGTCAACACGCCGCGCCGCTGGGATGTCGAGATCGACGAGATCGACGTCTCGCCGCTACAGATCCAGGGGCCCTTGTCCGAGGACATGATGGCCGATCTCGTCGGCGAGGAATTGCGCGAGGTTCCCTATTACGGCTTGATGGAGGCCGAGATCGGCGGCTGCCCGGTGCTGATCAGCCAGACCGGGTTTTCCGGCGAGAAGGGCTACGAGGTCTATGTCCGCAACGCCACCGAGGCAGCCGAGCGCGTCTGGTACGCGCTGCGCGGGATCGGCGCGCGCTTTGGCCTGCGGGTGATCGCGCCGGCGCATCACCGCCGGATCGCGGCCGGCATCCTCAGCTGGGGTCAGGACATGGACGCCGAGACCTCGCCCTTCCAGGTCAATCTCGCCTATCAGGTGCCGCGCAAGAAGACGGCCGACTATATCGGCAAGGCGGCGCTGGAAAAACAGCGCAACGAGATCGAGGCGGGCGGTTACCCCTTCAGCCTCAAGCTGGTGGGGATGACGCTGGGCGGGCATCCGATCACCGACTACGCCCCGGATTTCTGGCTGATCCAGAACGGCGAGGGGCAGCGCTGCGGCTATGTCACGTCGCCCTGGTGGTCGCCCGAACTCGAGACGAACATAGCGCTGGGCTATGTGCCCTGGGCGCTGTCGGACATCGGCACGCGCCTTCGGGTGGAGCTGCCTCAGCCTTGGTGCGACCACCCCGGCGAGCCGGTCGCGGCCGTGGTGGTCGAGATGCCCTTCCGCCCCTCGGCCCATCCCAGCGCGCGCGAACAGGCCCGCCAGCAGGGGCGCGACAGCAACGACTAGCATTCATGCTCGCTCATGCCGGCCCGTCAGAACCACTGTCCCGGCTCCATCAGGCCGAGGTCGAGCAACTGGCGCGAATGCCACTCGAACGGCGTCGAGTTGTGCCAGCGGAAATCGTGGATGTCGAAGGTCGAGCCGGGATTGGTCTTGAGCGCCTTGGCGGTGCGGAAGGACACCACCGCCGCCGTCAGGTTGTTGTGCCAGGGGCAGGCATAGGTGTTGTATTCCTCGTCCGAAAAGGTGTGATCGGCGCGCAGCTTGAGCCCCGGTTTGGCCTGAAAGAGCGAAATACGGTCGATCTTGCGGCGGTCGGCGGGAACGTGTTCCTCGTAGCGCCAGCGCAGCCCGCCGAAGAAATCGAGCTGCCTTTCCCTGGGGTGATCGTGGTTCTCGGGGTCGGGGCGGGCCAGCGCGTAATAGCCCGACCGGTCGAGGTGGGCATCCTCCAGCGACACGGCGTTGCGGTGCCGGTCCAGGTCGCCGGCATAGATGTCGATGACATAGGTCAGCATCGCCTCGCGCCGTTCCTCGGCGTGAAAGCGCAGCAGTTCGCCCACTGTGCGAGTTTCGCAGAACGGAAAGAACAGGTATTCGGCATTGAAGCAGTAATAGAGCCAGGTTCCGGGCAGGGCGGAAATGATACGGTTCACGACCCGCGTGAAACCGGCGTCGCGCTTTACGTCGTGATCGACGCGGATCACCTTTTCGCCGACATCCCCGGCGAGGGCGAATTCGGCCGGCATCAGGGCGATCACGCTGCCGAAACCCAGGTCGAGATGATGACGAAGGGTGCTGGCGACCTCGATATCGTCCTCGACCAGGATCATCGCCACCGGCCCCGGCGCCAGTGCCTTGCGCCCCTTCGCGAGCAGAGCGTTAAGGCTCGGATAATGCATATTCCACCTCGGATGGCCCAGGATGCGGCCGCTGCCGAAAATCGGCCAATTCGCCACGCATTGCAAGTGACCCGGACCTTGATGTAGTCAGGCCTCCTGATACCTGCGACGGGTAGGGGACGGGCGGATCATGGCCGGGCAGAAGAAGCTCTACATCAAGACCTATGGATGCCAGATGAACGTCTATGACAGCGAGCGCATGGCCGAGGTCATGGGCGGCGCGG
>CAZNMK010000297.1:0-4138 GCA_964574045.1 uncultured Roseovarius sp.
CGGTCACGATCTTGATCGCCTCGGCCGCCATCATCGCCCCCAGCACGCCGGGCAGCGGCCCCAGCACCCCGGCCTCGGAACACGACGGCGCCAGCCCCGGCGCCGGCGCCTCGGGGAATATGCACTGGTAGCAGGGCGTGCCGCGCGCGGTGTCGAAGACGCTCAGTTGCCCCTCCCACTGCGCCATCGCGCCCGAGATCAGCGGCAGTCCGTTGGCGTGCGCGGCGGCGTTGGCCAGATAGCGGGTCTCGAAATTGTCGGTGCCGTCGAGGACGAGGTCATAATCGGCAAAGAGCGCCTCGGCCATCTCCGCCGTCAGCCGCCGCCGGTAGGGGCGGACCAGAACGGCGGGGTTCTGCGCCGCCATCGCGTCGGCGGCCGATTGCACCTTGGGCCGGCCGATATCGGCGTCGCGGTGGATCACCTGCCGCTGCAGGTTCGAGTTCTCGACGATGTCGTCGTCGATCACGCCGATGGTGCCGACGCCCCCCGCCGCGAGGTACAAGAGCGCGGGCGACCCCAGCCCCCCGGCGCCGATCACCAGCACCCGCGCCTCCTTGAGCGCCTTCTGCCCCGGCCCTCCGATCTCGCGCAACACGATATGACGGGCGTAGCGGTCGAGTTCGGCCTCGGTGAACAGCCGCGCGCGCGCTGGGGCGGCATCCGTTTTCGCGGCCGTTCGATGCGCGCGGCGCCTGAGCATCCCCAGCCCCGCGCCATAGCCGAGCGCCAGCACGGCAAAGCCGCCCAGCATCAGCCACAGCGCCGCGCTTTCGCCCGTGGCCCGGCGCAGCGCGTGGCCGTCGGGCAGCGTCAGATGCAACGCCACGACGCCGGCCCACAAGAGCCCGACCATCCCCCAGCGCAGCCCGCGCGGCGCGCCCAGCAACGCGCCCGCACCCCACAAGAGAGCCGCCAGCCCCAGAACCGTCAGCATCAGCGCGTCCCCGTCGAGCCGAAACCGCCGGCACCGCGCGCGGTCCGATCCAGCGCCTCGGTCTCTTCGAAGGTGGCCTGAACCACCGGCGCCACCACCATCTGGGCGATGCGCATGCCGTGGTCGATGCGAAAGGGGGCGTCGCCGGCGTTCATCACGATTACCATGAGCGGGCCGCGATAGTCGCTGTCGATGGTGCCGGGGCTGTTGGGCAGGGCGATGCCGTGTTTCAGCGCCAGCCCCGAACGCGGGCGGATCTGCACCTCAAAGCCCGGCGGGATTTCCAGCCGCAGCCCGGTGGGCACCAGCATCCGCGCCCCCGGCGCCAGCTCGGTGCCGTCGCGGTCCGGAAAATTGGCGCGCAGATCGGCCCCCGCGGCGCCGGCGCTGGCATAGGCCGGCAGACCCAGCGAGCGGTCGGCGTCCTCGTCCCACTGAATGCGGACCCTCACCATGCCCCGATGCTTCATCTTGCTCCAAATACTCCCGCCGGAGGCGGCCCGCCGGTCACGCCAGCGCCCTGGCGATGCGGTCGGCCAGCCGTCTGGCGACTTCGTCCTTGGTCATGCGCGGCCAGGCCTCCGCGCCTTGGGCGGTGATCAGCGTCACGGCATTCTCGGCCCCGCCCATGATGCCGGTGTCGGGGCGCACATCGTTGGCCAGGATCCAGTCGCAGCCCTTGCGCGCGCGCTTGGCGGTGGCGTTGGCGATCACGTCGCAGGTCTCGGCGGCAAAGCCCACCACCAGCGCCGGGCGGCCCTTGTCCATCGCCGCGACCGTGGCCAGGATGTCGGGGTTTTCGGCGAAATCGAGCGCCGGCGCCCCGCCGCCCGGTGCCTTCTTGATCTTGGCGTCCGAGACGCCCCTGATCCGCCAGTCCGCCACCGCGGCGGCGAAAACGGCGGCGTCCGCGGGCAGCGCCGCCTTTACCGCATCCAGCATCTGCTGCGCGGTTTGCACCGCCACCGCCTCGACCCCCTCGGGCGGGGGCACTCGTGCCGGGCCGGTGACGAACACCACCTGCGCGCCCAGCGCCGCCAGCGCCCGCGCGATGGCCGCGCCCTGCGCCCCCGAGGACCGGTTGGCGATATAGCGCACCGGGTCGATGGGTTCGTGCGTCGGCCCGGAGGTGACGATCACCCGCCGCGCGGCCAGCGGGCCGGCCCCGAGCGCGGCCTCGATCGCGGCGACGATTTCCAGCGGCTCGGCCATCCGGCCGGGACCGTATTCGCCGCAGGCCATGTCGCCCTCGTTCGGACCCACCGTGCGGATGCCGTCGGCCAAAAGCGTGGCGAGGTTGCGGCGGGTGGCGGGGTGCTGCCACATGCGCACATTCATCGCCGGCGCCAGCAGCACCGGCGTGTCGGTGGCCAGGAGCAGGGTCGAGGCCAGGTCGCCCGCCATCCCGGCGGCCATTCTCGCCATCAGGTCGGCGGTGGCGGGCGCCACGACGATCAGATCGGCGCTGCGCGAGAGCTCGATATGGCCCATCTCGGCCTCGTCGGTCAGGTCGAAGAGATCGGAAAAGACCTTTCGCCCGGCCAGCGCCGAGACCGACAGCGGGGTGACGAACTCGGCCCCCGCGCGGGTCAGGACGGGCGTGACGGCGGCACCGCGTTCGCGCAGGCGGCGGATGAGGTCGAGCGCCTTGTAGGCGGCGATGCCGCCGCCGACGATCAGAAGAATGCGTTTTCCCGCCAGCATCTTCGCCCCGCTTCGCCCCCGTTTCCGCCGGGCCGAGACTAGGCGCAGCCCGCAGGCGTGACAAGGCCGGTCAGCGGAACGCCCCGCACGGGTCGTCGCGCGCGGGCGCGGGCGAGGATACGACCTCGTCGAAGCCGCCGGGCAGCGGCAGCCCGTCTTCGGCCTGGCCGATGGCGTAAACCTCCAGCCCCGGCGCGGCACGCGCCAGCAGGGCCGGCACGCCCCAGTCGCGGCGCGCGTGGCCGTTGCCGGCGATCACCGCCACCGGCCCGCCGGTGGCGTCATGCGCTTTGACCGCCGCGCGCGCCAGCATCGCGTCGCGCAGCCGCTGCACGCGCACCATGCCCGGCAGCAGCGCCTCGGGCAGGGCGTTGCAATGGGCGCGCATCTGCAACGCCTCGCGCGCCGCCTGACGGTCGGGCGGCAGCGGCGCATCGAGGCCGAAGCGGGCGGCGTCCGCCTGGCCGATCAGGGTGGCAAACCCCTGTTCCATCGCCGTGCGCGCGGCCTGGCGCGTCACCCCGGCACCGAAAATGCGCGCCTGCGGCGCGGCGGCGAAAATCGGGTAATACATCGAGAAGTCGGGCCAGCCGGTATCGTCCCAGCCCAGCGCCGCGCGCAGCGCATCCTCCGATGCCCGGTCGGCGGGCGTTACGGCGGCCGCCTGTTCGGGCGTCAGCATCTCGAAGACCAGCGCCGCGGGCTGGATGGCGGCCACGCGCGCGGCCTGTTCGGCGTGGTGGCGGGGATTGTCGTGCACCTCGCCGATCACCACCACGTCCTGCGCCGGAACGGCACCGGCGAGGCAGATCAGGCAGGCGGTCAGGATCGGCAGGGCCTTCATGCCAGAAGGTTCTGCACCTCCGTGCCGTGACGTTCAAGGTGCCGGCGCATCTTGACGAACGCCGCCGCCTCGATCTGGCGCACGCGTTCCTTGCTGAGGTTCAACTCCTCGCCCAGGCTTTCCAGCGTGCGCGGCTCGTCGCGCAGCTTGCGTTCGCGCACGATGAACCGCTCGCGTTCGCTCAACCGCGACATCGCCTGGCGCAGCCAGCCGCGCAGGGCGCCGAGATCGTGATCCTTCTCGAAGAGCTCGTCGCCGCGGGCGCCGTCATCCTCGATGGTGTCGATCCATTCGCGCCCGTCATCCTCGGACGACTGGGTGGCGTTGAGCGAGAAATCGGCGCCCGAAAGCCGCCCTTCCATCATCTCGACATCCCTCAGCGGCACGCCGACCTCGTGCGCGATCATCTCGCGCAGCTGGTGGCCGTCGAGTTCCTCGCCGCGCGCCATCGCCTCGCGCTCGATCCGGGCCTGGACGCGGCGCATGTTGAAGAAAAGCGATTTCTGGCTCGAGGTCGAGCCGGTGCGCACCATCGACCAGTTGCGCATCACGTAATCCTGTACCGACGCCTTGATCCACCACACGGCATAGGTGGAAAAGCGCACGCCGCGATCGGGGTCGAACTTGTCGGCGGCCTTCATCAGGCCGAGGCC
>CAZNMK010000298.1:0-1175 GCA_964574045.1 uncultured Roseovarius sp.
TAGTCGTCGGGGGTAAAGAAAAAGCCCCAGACCAGCCCCACGCCCATGCAGAGCGCGGCGAGGGCGGCCAGGGCCGGCAGCACCCGGTCGGCGGTCTCGATGAATTTCTTCGGGTTGGCATATTGCCACAGCGCGTTGAAGTTCATGCCCGCATCCCCGCCCTCATCGCAGATTGACCCTCAATACCGCAGCCGATGCGAAAGGCAAAAGCGCGATCGTGCCGCAGGTGATGCCCGCGAGCATCAGCAGCGGCGTGGCATAGTCCAGCCCCTCGGCGCCGCGCCGCGCCATCTCGGCGCCGAAGATCAGCGTCGGCACATATAGCGGCAGCACCAGGAGCGACAAGAGCAGCCCGCCCCGTTTCAGCCCCACGGTCAGCGCCGCGCCGAAGGTGCCGATCACGCTCAGCGCCGGCGTGCCGAGCAGGAGCGACAGAATGAGCGGCCCGTACCCCGCCGCCGGCAGGCTGAGAAGCAGCGCAAAGACCGGCGAGGCCAGCACCAGCGGCAGGCCAGTGGTCAGCCAGTGCGCCAGCGCCTTGACGCTGACGGTGCCCTCCATCGGCAGGGGCGCGGTGGCCAGCAGGTCGAGGCTGCCATCCTCCCAGTCGAGCGCGAAGATGCGGTCGAGCGACAGCAGGCAGGCCAGCAGCGCGCCCAGCCACAGGATGCCCGACGCGATCGCGGCCAGAAGCCCGGTGCGCGGCCCCACCGCGAAAGGCACCAGCGTCACCACGATCAGAAAGAACGCCAGCCCGAGGCCGAATCCGCCGCCGGCCCGCACCGCAAGCCGCAGATCGCGCATCAGAAGTGCAATCACAGGAACGCCCCGTCGAAATCGTCCTGCTCGACCGGGCGGGCGCGAAACGGGGCGAGGTCGAGCACCGACGCATCCTCGAGCCCCAGCTCGATATGCGTGGCCAAGAGCGCCGCGCCGCCGGCGGCCAGATGCGCCGCGACCGCATCCGCGAACATCGCCACCGCGTCGCGGTCGAGCGAAACGGTGGGCTCGTCCAGCAGCCACACAAGCCGCCCCGTCACCAGGAGCCGTGCCAGCCCCAGCCGGCGTTTCTGCCCGGCCGAGAGCATGCCCGCCGGGCGGTCGGCGAGCGGGCCCAGGGCAAAGGCATCCAGTGCCCGCGAAATATCCGACCTGCCAAAGACCCGCGCCCAGAA
>CAZNMK010000298.1:1185-4122 GCA_964574045.1 uncultured Roseovarius sp.
CGTGGCCTTGATCCCGTCGGCGTGACCGGCATAGACCAGAGTTTCGGGCGCCGCCCGCACCGCGCCCGCAAGTGGCGGCTGCAACCCCGCCAGCGTGCGCAAGAGCGTCGTCTTGCCGATTCCGTTCGGCCCTCGCAGCACCATTGCCCGCCCCGGCGGCAGCGCAAGGGACACCCCTTCGAGCAGGCGCACCCCGCCCCGCGCGACGGCCAGATCGGAGACTTCAAGCATCATGGCGCTCCCTTAGCGCAAAGGGCGATGGCGGGAAAGCGCGATCGGGGATGACCGGGGCCTGCCGGAACGGCTCAGACCGGCAACAGCGCCGCCGCCACGCGCCGGCCCTCGGAAAGCAGCACGTTGTAGGTCCGGCAGGCGGCGGGCGAATTCATCGCCTCGACCCCCAGCCCCGCCCCCTCTAGCCGCCGGCGCAGCGCGGCGGGCGGGTGGGTGGTCTCGGCGCCCGTGCCCAGAAACAGCACGTCGATCTCCTCGCGCAGCGCGAGCAGGGGGGCGGCGTCCTCGAAACCGCCCCAGGCCCGCGCGCCGGCGCCCGTGACCAGCACCGCACCCCGGATGACCTGCCCGCCGATGCGGAAGAACCCCGGCCCGTACCCGTCGATGGGTGCGGCGGCGCCAAAGCTCGGCTCGTTCATCTGCATGGCTCCACCCTCTCAGGCCCGTCCGGCGGCGGCAAGCATGGCCTCAGGCATCGACATTGCCGAACTGCGTGCCGGCGCTGGCGTCGGGTTTCGACCAGTCGCGCTTGACCCCCAGCCACAGCAGGATGACGCTGGCCACGAAGATCGACGAATAGGTGCCGACGATCACGCCCCAGATCATCGCGAAGACGAAGCCGCGGATCACGTCGCCGCCAAGGAAATAAAGCGCCAGGAGCGCCAGCAGCGTGGTGAACGAGGTCATGGTGGTGCGGCTCAGGGTCTCGTTGATCGAGATGTTGAGCACCTCCGCCAGCGGGATCTTCTTGTACTTGCGCAGGTTCTCTCGCACCCGGTCGAAGACGACGACGGTGTCATTCAGCGAATAGCCGACGATGGTCAGGAGCGCGGCGATGATCGCCAAGTCGAACTGGATCTGTATCTCGGAAAAGATGCCGATGGTCAGGACCACGTCATGCACCAGCGCCAGCACGGCGCCGACCGCGAACTGCCATTCGAACCGCAGCCAGATATAGACCAGCACCGCCAGCATGGCGAGGATCACCGCGATCGCCGCGGTCTGGATCAGCTCGCCCGACACCTTGGGTCCGACGCTCTCGACCGAGGTAAAGGTCACGTCGGGCACCGCCTTTTGCAGCGCCGCCTCGATCTCGGCGATGGTGGCGGGCGAAACGCTCTCGGTCTCGTCCTGCGCCTGAACCCGGATCATGGTGACGTTCTTGTCGGGGCCGAAAGTGGGGTCGAAAACCTCGGTGATCGAGATGTCGCCCAGTCCCAGCGGCTGGATCGCGCCGCGGTAGGTGCCGATGTCGACGGGTTGTGCGCTCTCGGTGCGGATGGTGGTGCCGCCGCGGAAGTCGATGCCGAAATTCAGCCCCTGCATCAGGAACGACCCCGCCGCGACCACGATCAGCACGCCGGAGATACCGAGCCACAGCTTCCACAGGCGGAAGAAATCCCAGCTGGTTTCCTTCGGCACCAGCCGCAGCGCCCGGCCCTGCAGCACCGTCTTGGGGCGCTTGCGCTCGAACCAGATCACCACCAGCAGCCGGGTGACGAAGATCGCGGTAAAGACCGAGGTGATGATCCCCAGTCCCAGCGTGATGGCAAAGCCCCGGACCGGCCCGCTGCCCATCGCGAACAGGATCACCGCGGTGATGAAGGTGGTGATGTTGGCATCCGCGATCGAGCTCAGCGCGCGCTCGTAGCCCAGTTCGATGGCGCGCGCGGGGCCGCGGGCGGTGCGCATCTCCTCGCGGATGCGCTCGAAGACCAGCACGTTCGCATCGACCGCCATGCCGATGGTCAGCACGATCCCGGCGATGCCCGGCAGGGTCAGCGTGGCGCCGATGACGCTGAGCAGCCCGAAGATGAGCCCCACGTTGATGATGAGCGCGATATTGGCGAAAAGGCCGAACACTCCGTAGGCCGCGAACATGAACGCCAGCACCAGCGCAAAGGCGACGACGCTCGCGACCTTGCCGGCCTCGATGCTGTCGGCCCCGAGTTCCGGCCCGATGGTGCGCTCTTCCAGAAACTCCAGCCCGGCGGGCAGCGCGCCGGCGCGCAAGAGCACCGCCAGCTGGGTGCTTTCCTCGACCGTGAAACGCCCGGTGATGATCCCCGCGCCGCTGGCGATATGGGCCTGGATCACCGGCGCGCTGATCACCTCGCCGTCGAGCACGATGGCAAAGGGGTTGCCGATGTTCTCGGCGGTGTAGTCGCCGAACTTGCGCGCGCCCGCGGGATCGAATCGGAAGGCCACCGCGGGGCGCCCGTTCTGGTCGAAATCGGGCTGGGCGTTGACCAGCTCCTCGCCGGTCACGACGGGTGCGGATTCGAGGATGTAATAGACTCCCTCCTCGTCGAGCGACGGCACGATCTCGTTGCCGGGGCCTGGGCGCTCGTCGGGGTCGGTGGTGCGCCCCACGACGGGCTGAAACGTGAGCTGCGCGGTGGTGCCGATGATCTCCTTGAGTTCGGCTGCCGAGCCTATGCCGGGCACCTGGATCAGGATGCGGTCGCTGCCCTGGCGCTGGATCGTGGGCTCGCGGGTGCCGACCTCGTCGATGCGGCGGCGCACGATCTCGAGCGCCTGGCGCAGGGTGCGCTCGTCGGTGGCGCGCTTTTCGGCCTCGCTGAGCGTCACCAGGATGTCGGCGCCATCGGTCGCGACCTCGATGTCGGAGGCGTTGACGCCGGTGAGGCTGGTCACCGGCCGCGCCAGCCCGCGCACCAGCGAGGCGGCGTACTCGGCCTC
>CAZNMK010000299.1:0-4121 GCA_964574045.1 uncultured Roseovarius sp.
GGCTGCCCTCGGTCTGTTCGCCGGAGCGTTGCAGATCAACTGGACGATCCTTTGGAGCGAGTCGCAACCGATCGGATTCATGCCCGCGCCCCGGTCCCCGAACCGGGGCCAGGAGCGGCGGTGGGATGAGGTCCCGGGTCGGGGGCCGGGGCGCAGGAGGCGCATGGTCCCGCGGGACGTGCCGCTGGCGGCTCAGAACCGGCCGAAGCGGCGCGTCATGCGCAGGGTCTGGCGCATCCGTTTCTGCGTCTTGGCGGCGTTCGTGCCGGCGCCGCCTTTTTGGCCCGGCGACTTTTCCGGGCCTGCGTCGTCCCGGCCCATCCGGCGGCCCACCGCGTCGATACCGGCATTGACGCCCGATCGCATCAGCCGGCGCATGACCATGCGGATCACCATGTTGATCATCTGGTTGGCGTTCATCGCGCCCTCCTTTCCTGCCTGCCCGCCGGCAAGGTAATACCGAATTATGCGATTTTCAGGGCAATCGCCGCGATTTTCGCCCGCCGCCCGGATCAATCCCCGAAAAGGCCGTCCTGCTCGCCGTCGTCGTCGTCATCGCCGCCGTCCTCGCCCGGATGCGTCAGGCCGTCGGGCGGAGGGCGGCTGTCCAGCAGGCCGGCGGCGCGCAGCTCCTTCAGGCCCGGCAGGTCGCGCGCGCTTTCCAGCCCGAAATGATCCAGGAAAACCGGCGTGACCACGAACGTCACCGGCCGCCCCGGCGTGCTGCGCCGGCGGCCGAAACGGATCCAGTCCAGTTCCAGCAGCTGATCGAGCGTGCCGCGGCTGACCGAAACGCCGCGGATTTCCTCGATCTCCGCGCGGGTGACGGGCTGGTGATAGGCGACGATCGCCAGCGTCTCGACCGCCGCGCGGCTGAGCTTGCGGGTCTCGACCGTCTCCTTCTGCATCAGGTAGCCCAGATCGGGCGCGGTGCGCATCGCCCAGGCCTCGCCCACCTTGACCAGATGCACGCCGCGGCCCTCGTAGCGGCGGCCGAGCCGGGCCAACGCCTCGGCCGCGTCGCAGCCATGCGGCATGCGCGCCTCCAGCTCGGCGCTGGTCAGCGGCTCGGCGCTGGCAAAGAGCATCGCCTCGCACATCCGTTCCTGTTCGGCCGGGGGCGGCGCCTCGAACAGGGTTCGTTCCTTGTCTTCGGTTTGGTCGCTCACGAAGCCCGTCCAATCGCATCCAGATGGGCGGGGTGCGAAATCTTGAAAAGATTTCGGCCCGCATTCCTTTCGAGAAAGCGCCCGACAGGCAACCGGCCGGAATTGAAGCGCCGATCACCCATCCGCCGCCCCCTTTCGCCGCATCTCGACCGGCGCGAAAGGTTCGGCCTGCCGCAGTTCGGCGCGGCCCTCCTTGACCAGTTCCAGCGCCGCCGCAAAGGTCGACGCGGCCGCCGAGCGCCGCCGCGCCGGATTGCTGCCCAGCCCCTCGGGCAGGTAGCGCGCGATGTCGGTCCAGGTTCCGGCAAAGCCGATCAGCGAGCGCATCCGCTCCAGCGCCTCGTCGAGCGTCACGACCCAGTCGCGGTCCATCGCGTAGGGGCGGAATTCGTCGCGGGTGCGCAGGCGGGCATAGGCCTGCATCAGGTCCAGCAGCGTCGCGGTGTGAATGACCCGCTTGACCCGCATGACGTCCTCGGGGATGCCGCGGGCGAACACGTCGCGCCCCAGCCGGTCGCGCGCCATCAGCCGCGCGGCGGCCTCGCGCATGGCCTGCAGGCGTTCGAGCTGAAACGCCAGATGCGCCGCCATCTCCTCGCCCGAGGGGCCCTCGTCGGCCGGGTCGGGGGGCAGCAGCAGCCGCGATTTCAGATAGGCCAGCCAGGCCGCCATCACCAGGTAGTCCGCCGCCAGTTCGATCCGCAGCGCCTTGGCCTTTTCGACAAAGGCGAGGTACTGCCGCGCCAGTTGCAGCACCGATATCTGGCGCAGGTCCACCTTTTGCGTGCGCCCGAGCGTCAGCAGCAGGTCGAGCGGCCCCTCGAAACCGTCGACATCGACGATCAGCGCCTCGGCGGCCATGCGGTCGGCCACGCGCTCGATGGCACGCCCGTCCAGGGCCATGTCGTCAAAGCTGTCAGTCACCATCGCCGCGCCCATCGCTCAACGTATCGAGTCTTGCCGCCAGCGCGGCAATGTCAACCGTATCCGGCGCCCTGCGCGCCGCCAATGCGCGTTCGGCGCGTGCCTGGGCGGCGTCGGAAAACCGGCCCGCCGCCTCGGCCACCTCGCGCTTTTCGTCCGCCGTGCCGTTGCAGAAGAGCACCGCGTCGCAGCCCGCCGCCAGCGCGCCCTGCGCGATCTCGTCCAGCGGGCCGGAAAGCGCCTTCATCCCGATGTCGTCGGTCATGATCAGCCCTTCAAAGCCGATCTCGTCGCGCACGAGGCGCATCGTCGCCGGCGACAGCGTCGCGGGGCGGTCGTCGAAGGCGGGATAGACCACATGCGCCGTCATCCCCATCGGCAGATCGCAAAGCGCCGCGAAGGGGGCGAAATCCACCTCTCTCAGCGCCTCTGCCGGGGCGTCGGCGACGGGCAGCGCCAGATGGCTGTCCACGCTCGCGCGGCCGTGGCCGGGAATGTGCTTGAGCACCGGCAGCACCCCGCCGGCCAGGAGACCCCCGGCCACCGCCCGCCCGATCCGCGCCACCGCCCCCGGATCGGTGCCATAGCAGCGGTTTTTCAGGAACGGGTGCGTCGCGGCGCAAGCCACGTCCGCGAGCGGCGCGCAGTTGCCGTCGATGCCCACCTCGCGCAGTTCGGCCGCGATCAGGCGATAGCGCAGATACATCGCCTCTTCGGCCCGGTTGCCGGCCATGGCGACATGATCGAGCGGCGCCGGCCAGCCGCGCCAGTTCGGCGGGCAAAGCCGCGCCACGCGCCCGCCCTCCTGGTCGATCAGGATCGGGGCCTCGCGGCCGACGCAGGCGCGCAGATCGTCGCACAGCGCCGCGAGCTGGGCGGGGGTATCGACATTGCGCGCGAAGAGGATGAACCCGAACGGATCGGCAGCGGCGAAAAATCGCCGCTCCTCAGACGTCAGGCGCAGCCCCCCGGGATCGAGGATGCAGGCGCCGAAACGGCTCAACGCACGACCACGGGGATGCACTCGACCCGTTCGGCCACCAGCGCCGAACAGAAACGGCGCGCGTCCGAGATATCCGCGAACCCCATCGCGCGCAGCCGGTAAAAGATACGCCCGCCGCTTTCGGCCTTCTGGATCACGCGGTCCTTGTCGGCCAGGTATTCGTCGAAACGTTCCGCCAGGCGGTCCCATTCCCGGATCGCGATCTCGCGGCTGGCAAAGGCGCCGAGTTGCGCCAGCCGCGTGCCGACGGCGATGGTTTCGGGGTCGACGTCGCGCACGGTGGCGCCGGCCACCGCCGCCAGCGCCACCGCCTCGGGGCTGGTGGCAAGGGTGCCGGGGCGGGTGCGCGGACGCAGCGACCGGCCGATGCCGCCGGCGGCGGGGGGGGCTGCATCCTCGGCCCGCGCGGGCTGCTCCTGCGGCGGCTCCACCTCCTCGGCCAGGGCTTCGGCCACCGCCTCGGCCCGGGCGAGGCGCAGCGCCGCCGCATCGGCGGCGGGCCTGTCGCCACGCTCCGCCCGGCCGGAATCGGTGCGCGCGGCCACGGTCATCGGTGCCAGCCCCAGGTCCAGCGGTTCTGGCGCCAGGATCAGCCGGTCGGGCGGCGCGTCCGCCACGCCATCGGCCAGCACGGCGTTGACCGACAACCCCTGGTGGGGTGCCTGCTGGCCGCCGGGGTCGTCCGGCGCGATCCGCATCGGGCCCTGGCTGGCGCGCACCACCGGCACGCCGCTGACATCGCGCACCACCATCCGGTAGCCCCAGACGCCGATGCCGACGATCAGCGCCAGCGACGTAACCGCACCGATGAGGTTGAAGAAGAACGCCCAAGGTGGCGCCTGATCCGCGCCATCCCGGTCGTGCGTGTGGACTGCGTCTGCCATCTCTCGCCTCGCCGTGCCCGGCGATGCATTGCCGCCGGGCTGTTCATTGCTGCCTCGTGCGCCCGGCGATTGGTGAAGGGGACGCGCTTAGCGCATCTCGTCCGCCGGTGTCACGCCAAGAATACCAAGACCGGCCGAAAT
>CAZNMK010000300.1:0-4116 GCA_964574045.1 uncultured Roseovarius sp.
GCCGCGCGCCGCACCCTGATGCTGGGCACGCTGGCGGCCGCCGTCGCCGGGGCTGCCGCCGTTGCCGCGCCGATCCTGCCCCAGGACGGGCACGCGCCGGGCAAGGCGCTCCTTGCCGCCGGAGAAGGCGAGGGCGAAGGCGAAGGCGGCGAGGGCGAGGGCGGCGAGGGCGCGGCGCTCGACCCCGCGGCCGCGCTGATGCGCGATCTGGGCTTCATGCAGGGCCATCTGCGCGCCGGCATGGCGCTTTACGAAGCGGGCGACCTGGCGGCGGCCAAGACCCATATGGGCCACCCGATCAAGGAGAAATACGACGCCGTCGCTGCGCCGCTTGCGGCGCGCGGGCTGGGCGGGCTCAAGGCCGAGATAGCAGAACTCGCGGACGCCGCCGAGGCGGAAAGGCCGACGGCCGAGATCGCCGCGCTCTACGGCCGCGTCGCCGCCACCATCGACGAGGCCCGCGCCGGCGCCCCGGTCGCGCACCGCATCGCCGGGCTGATTGCGCTCACCCGCGTCGCGGGCGACGAATACACCGTCGCCACCGAGGGCGGGACACTGGCCAACCTGCACGAATACCAGGACAGCTGGGGCTTTATGCAGGTGGTGCGCGACCGGCTGGCGGACATGGCCGCGGGCGGCGATGCCGATGTCGCCAGGATGGCGCAAAAGATGCTCGATGCCGTCAGGGCCACCGACGCCGTCTTTGGCGATCTGCAGGGCCGGGGCGATTTCAAGATGGACCCCGGCGCGATCTTCGGGGCGGCGGCGCGGATGGAATTCGCCGCGGTTCGGCTGAAATAGGGGCGGCGGGGGGTGTTCATCGTCATCGGCGAGGTGCTGGACAGGCACATGCTGGCCACGCTGCGCGAGGCGGCGTCGGAGCTGGATTTCACCGACGGCAAGGCCACCGCCGGGCGCTATGCCCGCGCGGTCAAGACCAACCTGCAGGCGCGGCCGGGCGAGGCGCTCGAGGCGGTGCTGGAACAGGTGCGCCGGCGGCTGATGGCGAACGAGGTCTTTCGCTCGGTCGCGCGCCCGCGCGGTTTCGCCCGCATCCTGGTGTCGCGCTACGGGCCGGGCATGGAATACGGCACCCATGTCGACGACCCGATCATGCAGGGCGCGCGCACCGACCTGTCCTTTACCCTGCCGCTGAGCGGCACGGACGACTACGAGGGCGGCGGGCTGGCGATCGCGGACGCGATGGAGGATCGCGTCATCCGCGTCGAAGCGGGCGACATGGTGCTCTATCCCACCTCGGCCCTGCACCGGGTCGAGCCCGTCACAAGCGGCGAGCGTCTGGCGGTGGTCGGCTGGGTCACCAGCTGGGTGCGCGATCCGGCCCGCCGCGAGGTGCTGCACGATCTCGACGTCGCCGCGCGGGCGATGTTCGACCGGCACGGCAAGACGCCGGAATTCGACCGCCTGTTCAAGGCAAAGAGCAACCTGATGCGCATGTGGGCGGACGACTGAACACAGGCGCGGACGGCAGCCAGCAAACCCCAGACCCGAGGGAACCGACATGAAGACGACACTGAAAACCCTGGCCGCCGCGGCCGCCGTCGCAGTTGCGGGCGCGCTGCCCGGCATCGCCGAGGAGGCCGTATCGCACTACGAGCCCGAGACATCCGAAACCCTGGCCCAGGCGATGGAGAATTTCGTCGCCTACAACCGCCGGATGGAAGAGGTGCTGGCGCGAGAGCCGCTGACGGTGCAGGACATGGAAGAGGTGCACGAGCTGACCTATACGCTCGAGGTGGCGCTGGCCAGGATCAACGAGGAGCTGGGCGCGCTGCCGACGGTGCTCGAGGAGGTGCACCTGTCGTCCGAGGGCGACAACCCGGCGCGGCTGAGGGGCGTGGCCGAGGTCTATCTCGAACAGGCGAAGCTGCTCGACCGCTGAGCCGGGATCGCGTTGCCGCTGGTATCCGGCCGCTCTCTGTGGCAAATCCGGGACCCTGACCGCCGCCGCCGACCGGAGCCCCGATGACGACCGAACGCCTGTTGCACCGCCTTGCCTGGATCGTCGTCGCCGTCTGCGTGGCGCCGATCCTGGCCGCCGCGCTGGCGGCCTTCACCGGCGATCTGCAGACCTGGACCGAGGTCCTGTCGACGGTGATGCCGCGCTATGCCCGCACCACGCTGATCCTTGTCGTGATCGTCGGCTGTTCGACCGCCGCGATCGGGTCGGTCACGGCATGGCTGGTGACGGTCTACCGCTTTCCCGGCGTTCGCTGGCTGGAAATCGCGCTGGCGCTGCCGCTGGCGTTTCCGGCCTATGTCATGGCCTATGCCTATACCTATCTGCTCGATCACCCCGGCCCGGTGCAGACGCTCTTGCGCGACATCACCGGCTGGGGGCCGCGCGACTACTGGTTTCCCGAGGTGCGCAGCCTTGGCGGGGCGGCGCTGATGCTGACGGTGGTGCTTTATCCATACGTCTATCTGCTGGCGCGGGCCTCGTTCCGGCAGCAGTCCTCGAACGCCTTTCTGGTCGCGCGTACGCTGGGGCGCTCGCCCGCGCGGGCGTTCCTGCGCGTGGCGCTGCCGATGGCGCGGCCGGCCATTGCGGGCGGCGCACTGCTGGCGGTGATGGAAACCATCGCCGACTACGGCACCGTCGCGTTCTTCAACGTCCAGACCTTCGCCACCGGCATCTACCAGGCGTGGTTCAGCCTGGGCGACCGCCCGGCGGCGGCGCAGCTGTCGCTTTGCCTGCTGGCCTTCGCGCTCCTGGTGGCGGGGCTCGAACGGGCGCAGCGCGGGCGGGCGCGCACCGCCGGGCGCGGCGCGCGGTTCGAGGCGATGGAGCGTCCGCGCCTGACCGGGGCCGCCGGCTGGCTGGCCTTTGGCCTGTGCCTGCTGCCGGTCCTGCTGGGCTTTGTCATTCCGGTGCTGATGCTGGGAACGATGGCGCTGGGGTCGGGGCAGGACCTGTTGTCGCCGCGCTATCTGGGGCTGATGCGCAACTCGGTCACCGTGGCCGGGGTGGCGGCGGTGCTGACGGTCGTGGGCGCGGTGCTGATCGGGTTTCGCGCCCGCACCCGCCCCACCCGCACATCGAAGCTGATCGTGATCGGCGCGGGCATGGGCTATGCCGTGCCCGGCGGCGTGATCGCGGTCGGGCTGATGGTGCCGATGGCGGCGCTCGACAACCTCATCGACGCGTTGATGGAGGCGCGTTTCGGCATCGACACCGGGCTTTTGATCACCGGCTCGATCTGGCTGATGGTGGTGGCGTATTGCGCCCGGTTCATGGCCGCCGCGCTCAATGCCTATGACAGCGGCATGGCCACCGTCCCGGTCCATTACGACGCCATCGGCCGGTCGCTGGGCCAGACGGGTCCGCGGCTCTTGTGGCGGGTGCACCTGCCGGTGGCGCGGGCGTCGGTGCTGACGGCGCTGCTGATCGTTTTCGTCGACGCGATGAAGGAACTGCCGGCGACGCTGATCCTGCATCCCTTCAACTTCCAGACGCTGGCGGTGCAGGCGCACCGGCTGGCCGCCGACGAACGCCTGGCCGAGGCGGCGGTGCCGTCGCTGGTGCTGGTCGCCTTCGGGCTGGTGCCGGTGGCGATCCTGTGCCGGTCGCTGGGGCGCGAGGGGCAGGGCGGGCGCGCCGCCCGGCTGGGCACCGCCATGTCGTCGGGCTGAGCGGGCGGTTTCGCGTTGCACCCCGCCATGCCCTGGCCCTATCGTGCCCGCAAACCGAGGCAGGAGCGACGAGAGCCATGACAGACCCCGCCCCGTTCCGGTCCTCCCTGCTGCAGATCGAGCCCGGCTGGATCGACTACAACGGCCATCTCAACATGGGCTACTACACGGTGCTGTTCGACCGCGCCGCGGACGAGCTGTGGGGGCAGCTCGGCTTCGGGCCGCACTACCTGGCCAACACCAATCACACCACCTTTTCGGGGGAGTTCCATATCCGCTATCTCAAGGAGGTGAAGCTGGGCGACAAGCTCTACTCGACGATCTGGATCGTCGACCACGACGAGAAGCGCTTTCACACCTTTCAGGAACTCTACCACGAGGACGGCTGGCTGTCGGCTACCGGCGAGGGGCTGACGCTGCATGTCAACCTCGACGGGCCCAGGGTGGCGCCGATGCCCGAGG
>CAZNMK010000301.1:0-4102 GCA_964574045.1 uncultured Roseovarius sp.
CACGATGACATGGCCGGCCTCGGTGAACTTGACGGCGTTGCCCAGCAGGTTGGTCAGCACCTGGCGGATGCGGCCGCGATCGCCGACAAGGCGGCCGGGCAGCGAGCGGTCGCAATCGACCCGGATTTCCAGCCCCTTGCCGCGGCTGCCCGCCTGCATCATCGTCACCAGTTCGCGAATGCAGCGTTCCAGGTCGAATGCTTCGGCGTGCAGTTCCAGCCGGCCGGCCTCGATCTTGGAGTAGTCGAGCACGTCGTTGATGATCACCAAGAGCGCCTCGCCCGAACTCTTGATCGTGTCGGCATAAAGGCGCTGCTCGTCGCCAAGCTCGGTATCGAGCAGGATCTCGGCCATGCCGACGATGCCGTTCATCGGTGTGCGGATCTCGTGGCTCATGTTGGCCAGGAACGACGACTTCGCCGCGCTCGCCGCCTCGGCCAGGCGGCGGGCCTCCTTGAGCCGGGTCTCGTAGCGGATCGTGTCGGTGATATCGAGCGCGAGGCTGACCATGTCGCCGCCGTGGCCGCGCTGGTCGATGAGCTTGATGTAGGCGCCGTTCCACAGGCGGATCACCTCGGGCTCGGGTGCCGGGCCCTGCCAGCGGTCGAGCATCCGTTCGCGCCAGGCGGCGGGGGCGGCGGCGCCGATGTCGATCACGCCCTCCTCGGTCGCGATCTGCAGTATCTCGATATACGAAATGCCGGGGCGCACCGCCTCGATGCCGTCGAACACCGACAGCCAGGCGCGGTTGGCCGCGATCATCCGGCTGTCGGCATCGAAAAAGGCGAAACCGTCCTGGATCGTCTCGATCGAATGCCACAGGCGGCGCTCGGCGATCTCGATCTTTTCGTTGGCGGCGCTGAGGTCGGATTTGACGCGCGCGTTCTCGTCGCGCACGGTGCGGACCTCGGCGCGGGTCTCGTTGATCTGTTCCGACAGCGCCAGCGCGTGATTGCCGAGCTTGCGGTTGGCGGCGTGGAGTTCCGCCTGTTTTTGTTCCAGCAGCCTTTCGGCGGCCAGCCGGGCGCGGCGCTCTTCGGCCAGTTTGTTGGCAAGGCTCATCGCCCGACCTCCACCCAGGACCAGCGGGATTGCGCCGCCACTTTCCGCCCGATGGGTAAAGATGCGCCTAACCCCTGCCAGGGCGCGGGCGCGGGGAATCGTTGTTCGCGGCCCGGCGACGTGGCACCATGGCGGCGGATTTCAATGGAGGGTGCCATGCCGCGCCGCGTCGTTTCAGCCATTTCCTTCGCCCTTTTCGTCGCCCTTTCCGCCGCCCTTGCCGCGGCCCAGAGCCCGGCGCAGGACGTGGTGCCCGAGCGCCGCGAGGCGGTCACCCGCGACACCGATTTCTACGGCGCGGACCTGCAGCCGCTCTTCGACACCACGCGCGCGGCCTGCCGCAGCGCCTGCCTGGCCGATCCCGCCTGCAGGGCCTATACCTTCAACACGCGCTCGAACGCCTGTTTTCCCAAGAGCGAAGTCGCCGAGACCCAGGTCTATGACGGCGCGATCTCGGCCCGGATATTCGACACCGATCCGCGGGTTCTGGCGCAGGCCGGCGCACGCGCGGCCGAGCTGGGGTTTCTGTCGCGAAGCGACCTCAATGCCGCCCGCACGCTGGCGGTCGAGATCGGCAGCCGCCACCCCGGCGGCCAGTACGAGGTGCTGGAAATGCTGCGCGCCGCGCAGGACCGCGCGGCGCAGGGCGATCACCTGAACGCCATGCGCTGGACCGGGGCCGTCGTTGCCGCGGCGGACGGGGCCGACCAGTGGGTGGAATACGCGCGCCTGTCGCTGGCCATCGAGACCGACGACAGTTCCGAAAAGCGCCGCAACGCCGAGCGTGCGCTTTCGGCGGCGGCCAATGCCCATCTGCGCGGCCTGAACCCGGCGGTGCGCGTCAATGCGCTGACGCAGATGGCGACGGCGCTGGAACGGCTGGGGCGCGGGCGCGACACGGTGCGCGCGCTGCGGCTGGCCGAGGGGCTGGGCCCGCGCCAGGACGTGATCGCGGCGCTGGAGGCGGCGATCGCCAAGTACGGCTTTCGCGTCACCGGCCACCGCGCCGACAACGAAAGCGCCCGCCCGCGCATCTGCGCGGAGTTCTCCGAACCGCTGGTCAAGGCCGGGGTCGACTACGCGCCCTTCGTGCGGCTGAACGATGCCGGGCTGGTGGTCCAGGCCGAGGATCGCGAAATCTGCATAGACGGGGTCGAGCATGGCCAGCGCTATACCGTCACCTTCCGCGAGGGGCTGCCGGCGGCCAGCGGCGAGCGGCTGATCCGCGATGTCGAGATCGTGCTTTACGTGCGCGACCGCAGCCCGTCGGTGTCCTTTGCCGGCCGGGCCTATGTCCTGCCGGCCTCGGCCGATGCCGCGCTGCCGGTCGAGACCGTCAACCTCGACGAGGTCGACCTCAGCCTGCGGCGGGTGAGCGACCGTAACCTGCTGCGCGTCATCCAGGAGGACTATTTCGCCCGCCCGCTGAGCTATTACGCCGAGGAACGGTTCACCGGCGAGCTGGCCGAAGAGGTCTGGACCGGCACCGGCGAGGTCGGCAACGAACTCAACCGCACCATGACCACGCGCCTGCCGCTGGGCGGGGCGCTGGCGGACCGCGCGCCGGGCATCTACGCGCTGACCGCGCGGGTGCCGGGCAGCGACCCCTATGACGAGGACGGCGCCACGCAATGGTTCGTTCTGACCGATCTCGGGCTCACCACGCTCAAGGGCACCGACGGGCTGCACGTGTTCGTGCGCGCGCTCTCGGATGCGCAGGCGCTGGAGGGCGTCGAGGTGACGCTTCTGGCGCGCAGCAACCGGGTGCTGGGCACGGCCATCACCGACGCTATGGGGCATGCGCAGTTCGCGCCGGGGTTGGTGCGCGGTGCGGGCGCGGCGGCGCCGGCGATGGTGCTGGCGCGCCGGGGCGGGGACGACCTGGCGTTTCTGTCGCTGAGCGATCCGGCGTTCGATCTCTCCGACCGCGGCGTTGCCGGGCGTGAGCCGGCGCCGCCGGTCGACGTGTACCTCACCACCGACCGCGGCGCCTATCGCGCGGGCGAGGTCATCCATGCCACCGCGCTGGCGCGCGACGGCGTCGCCGCGGCGATCCTCGATCTGCCGCTGACGGCGATCCTGACGCGGCCCGACGGGGTGGAGTATTCCCGCCACCTGTCGGCCGAGGATGCCGCCGGCGGGCATGTCTTTGCGCTGCCGGTGGGCGCCACCGCCCCGCGCGGGGCCTGGCGGCTGGAGGTGCGCGCCGACGCGGGCGCCGCGGCGCTGGCCAGCCGGACCGTGCTGGTCGAGGATTTCCTGCCCGAACGCATAGATTTCGACATGACGCTGCCCGAAGGCCCGATCCGCCCCGGCGACAGCCCGCCGCTGAGCATCGAGGCGCGATACCTCTTCGGTGCGCCCGGCGCGGGGCTGGAGGCCGATGGCATCGTCACGATCCGGCCGCGGCGCGGGCTGGAAAGCCATCCCGGCTATCTGTTCGGCCGCCATGACGAACAGGTTTCGGCCCAGACCGGGCTGGTGGCGGGCGGCACCACCGACGACCGGGGCCGCCTTGTCACCGAGGCCGAAATCCCCGACGCGCCGGTGGCGGATCGGCCCTACGAGGCAACGCTGCGCCTGTCGATGCGAGAGGGTTCCGGCCGTCCGGTCGAGCGCGAGATCGCGCGGATGCTGGCGCCGGCGGGGCCGATGATCGGCATCCGCCCGGAATTCGACGGAGTCGCACCCGAGGGCGGCGAGGCCCGTTTCCGCGTTGTCGCGCTGGGGGCGGACCTGTCGCCGGTGCCGATGGCGGTCAAGTGGACGGTGAACCGGGTCGAGACCCGCTATCAGTGGTACCAGGAATACGGTCAGTGGAACTGGGAGCCCGTCACCACCCGCAGCCGCGTCGCCACCGGCGAGGCGATGCTGGGCCAGGGCCCCGACCCGCTGGCGCTGTCGGCCCCGGTCGAGTGGGGCCGCTACGAGCTGGAGGTCGAGCGTACCGATGGCGCCTATGTCGCCGCCTCGGTGGATTTCTACGCCGGCTGGTACGCGCCCGCCGACGCGACCAGCACCCCCGACACGCTGGAACTGT
>CAZNMK010000302.1:0-1297 GCA_964574045.1 uncultured Roseovarius sp.
ACGGCGGCACCTCTTCAATCGTCGAGACCCGCACCAGGACCCGGCGGCCCCCGCTTTACAAGGTATTGCTCCTGAATGACGATTTCACACCGATGGAATTCGTCGTGGCGGTGCTCGAGCGGTTCTTCGGCATGAACCACGCCCAGGCCTTCGAGGTAATGCTGACGGTGCACAAGCGCGGCCTGGCGGTGGTCGGCGTCTTCAGCCACGAGATCGCCGAGACCAAGGTGGCGCAGGTGATGGATTTCGCCCGCCGTCACGAGCACCCGCTGCAATGCACGATGGAAAAGGAATAGCGTGAGCACGCCATCGCGCCTGTCGCTGGCGCTGGGCACGGGCGAGGTCGCGCTGCCCGGGGCCGGGCGCATCGCCGTCTTCGCGCCGCGCGCCGGGCACGACCTGTCGGCGCTGCCCGCGGAACGCTGCCACGTCATCACCGGCTTTCGCCCCGACTTCGACCATTTCGCCGCGCGGGGATTTTCCTGCGGCATCGCGCCCGAGGGGCGTTATGCCGCCGCGGTGGTGTTTCTCGTGCGCGCCCGCGCGCTGAGCGAGGCGCTGATCGCCCGGGCGGCGGCGGTCGCCGACGGGCCGGTGATCGTCGACGGCGCCAAGACCGACGGGGTCGAGGCAATGCTCAGGGCCTGCCGCAGCCGCACCGATGTCGCGCCGCCGCTCTCCAAGGCGCATGGCAAGCTCTTTCACTTCGCCGCCGGGCCGGAGTTCCGGGACTGGGCCCATACCGCCCCGCAGCGGATCGAGGGCGGCTTCGTCACCCGGCCGGGCCTTTTTTCCGCCGACGGGGTCGACCCGGGCTCAAGCCTGCTGGCCGACAGCCTGCCCGAACGACTGGGCGCGCGGGTGGCCGACCTCGGCGCGGGCTGGGGCTATCTGGCGGCGCGCGCGCTGGAGCGCGGCGACATCGACGAAATGCACCTGGTCGAGGGCGAGCACGCGGCGCTGGAATGCGCGCGCCTCAACGTCACCGATCCGCGGGCGCGGTTTCACTGGCAGGACGCCACGCGCTGGCGGCCCGGCGACCCGGTCGACACGGTCATCACCAACCCGCCCTTTCACGCCGGGCGCAGGCCCGACCCGGCGCTGGGGCTGGCATTCGTGACCGCCGCCGCGCGCATCCTGGCCCCGCGGGGGCAGCTTTTTCTGGTCGCCAACCGCCATCTTCCGTATGAAGCGCAGATGCAGCGGCAGTTCGGAGATGTCAGCGAAATCGGCGGCGACGGCAGGTTCAAGCTGCTTCACGCCGCGGGCCCCGCCCCCCCCGGCCGGGGCCGCCCCC
>CAZNMK010000302.1:1307-4102 GCA_964574045.1 uncultured Roseovarius sp.
CGGGTTGTTACTCGCGGCCCCCCCCCCCCCCCCGGCCCCGTGGGGCCGGGGCGCGCCACGACCACAGGCCCGCAACAGAGGGAACACCGATGTCATTCTCAATATCCGGGAAAACCGCGATCGTCACCGGCGGCGCCAACGGCATCGGCCTCGCGATCGGGCGGCATTTCGCCGACAAGGGCGCCAACGTCATGTTCGCCGACATCGACGAAAAGCAACTCGTCCGCGAACTGGGCAAGAACGAAGAGGGCAGCAGCACCCGCTATTTCGCCGGCGACCTGCGCGAGAAACTGACCCTGGCCAACCTGCTGTCGGCCACCATCGACGCCTTCGAGCAGGTCGACATCCTGGTCAATGCCAGCCGGCAGGTCATGGTTTCGGACCCGCTCAACCCCGATGATGACGCGGTCGAGATGCTGCTCAGGCAGAACCTGATGACCGCGCTCAGGACCAGCCAGCTGGTCGCCAAGCGGATGATCAAGCAGGCCGAGGACCGAGAGGAGGGACCGGCGGGAACCATCGTCAACCTGTCGTCGATCGCGGCGCGGCGAACCCATCCCGACCTGCTGGCCTTTTCGGTCTCGTCGGCGGCGCTCGATCAGATGACGCGCAGCCTGGCGGTGGCGCTGGCGCCTCACCGCATCCGCGTGAACGCCGTCGCCTTCGGTTCGGTCATGAGCGCATCGTTGCAGGACACCCTGCGCGAGAACCGCGACTACCGCGCCGATATCGAAGAACACACGCCGCTGGGGCGTATCGCCTCGTCGGCGGAACTGGCCGAGGCGGTGCAATACCTGGCCTGCGACAGTTCCGGTTTCATGACCGGGCAGATCATGACCGTCGATGGCGGGCGCACGCTGCTCGACCCGGTGGCGGCGCCGGCGCACTGATGGCCGGAGGGCGCGGATGACGAACGCGATGCCCGACGAAAAGCGCCGCGCCGCGGACTGGTTCCGCACCCTGCGCGACGAGATCGTGGCGGCCTTCGAGGCGCTCGAGGACAGCCACACCGCCGGGCCGATGTCAGGTGCCGCGCCGGGGCGGTTCGAGCTGCGTCAGACGAGGCGCGCCGCAGAGGACGGTACCGACGCCGGCGGCGGGCTGATGAGCGTGATGCGCGGCGGGCGGGTGTTCGAGAAGGTCGGCGTCAACGTCTCCGAGGTCTGGGGCCGGCTGGGCGGGGCGGCGCAGACGGCGATGGCGGCGCGCGGCGTGCCCGGCATCGCGGACGATCCGCGTTTCTGGGCCTCGGGCATCAGCCTGGTGGCGCATATGCAGAACCCGCAGGTGCCGGCGGTGCACATGAACACGCGCATGTTCTGGACGCACGCCGCGTGGTGGTTCGGCGGCGGTTCCGACCTCAACCCCTGCATCGAGTACGAAGACGATACCGCGCATTTCCACGCCGTGCAGAAAGCGCATCTCGACCCGCACGGGGCCGACCTCTATCCGCGCCTCAAGGCATGGGCGGACGAGTATTTCTTCATCCCCCACCGCAACCGTGCCCGCGGCGTCGGCGGCATCTTTCTGGACGACCGCAACAGCGGCGACTGGGAGGCGGATTTCGCCCTGATCCGGGACATCGGTCGCGCCTTTCTGCCCGCCTTTGTGCCGCTGGTCGAGCGGCGACGCGCGCAACCCTGGACGGACGCGGACAAGGAGACGCAGCTGATCCATCGCGGCCTTTATGCCGAGTACAACCTCGTCTACGACCGCGGCACCCGGTTCGGCCTGGCGACCGGGCATGACGCGGACGCGGTACTGATGAGCCTGCCGCCAATGGCGAAATGGGTCTGAGCGCGACGCCGCAGTGCGGGTCGCGGACGGTCGGCCGTCCACCCCCGCCCCGGGCCTGTCCCGGGGCCTCGCTATCGCGAAAGGAGGTCCCGGCCCGGGGGCCGGGACGGGTATCGGATACCATCGGACGCGATACCTTGTAGCCGCCTCAGCCGCCCTGCGCGTAGCGGCGTTCCAGTTTTTCCAGATCGCGCGCGCGCTGCCGGCCCAGCGGGTTGGTTCCGTCCTTCCAGCGGCGGTGGATCCAGAACCACTGATCCATGTCGGCGCGCACCCGTTCCTCGAGCCGGCGGTTGAATTCGCGGGTCATGGTCAGCGGGTCGGAATGGGGGATTTCGTCGTCGAAACGGACCGCGAAATCGAGCCCGTTTTCCAGCCGCCGCGCCCAGACCGGCACCAGCGGCGCGTCGTATTTCAGCGCCAGCTCCGCCGCCGAGATCGAGGTCAGCGCCTTGTGGCCGAAGAAATCGAGCGGCAGCCCGTCATGAGCGTTGAGGTCGTTCATGATCGCCAGCGTCCCGCCACCGCGCAGATGGCGCACCATCTGCATCACGCCGGTGCGGTTCTGCTCGAACACGGGCGCGCTGATCGCCGTCATCGCGCGCACATAGCGGGCGTTGAAGGGACGGTTGCGCATCGCGCGGTAAAAACAGGCGATATCGAGCCCCAGGCCAACCGCCCGCACGCGCGCGGCGTTGAAGCTGCCCAGGTGCCCCGAAACGATGATCACCGGGCGGCCCTCGGCCTGCGCCGCCTTCAGCAGCGCCAGCCCGGCCCCCGAGACCGGGCCCTCTAGGGCGCGGTCGAGGAACTCGGGCGAGTAGAGTTCGATCATGTTGCGCCCGGCATTGTCGGTGACGCCGCGAACGATGCGTTCGACCTCGGGCGCGGGCATGTCGGGGCAAACCAGCGCCAGGTTCTCGCGCACCCGCCGCGAATAGCCCGCGAGCGGCGCGAGGATGCGCGCGGTGATCCAGCCGGCGACCGGCACCCGCCAG
>CAZNMK010000303.1:0-4101 GCA_964574045.1 uncultured Roseovarius sp.
GCTCTATGTCGGCGACATCAGCCAGCCGCGCGGCGGGCCGATGCTGACCGGGCACCGCAGCCACCAGATGGGGCTCGACGTCGACATCTGGATGCTGCCGCCGCAGCGGCTGAACCTCGGCCGGGCCGAGCGCGAGAACCTCTCGTCGATCTCTCTGAGGCGCGCCAACGGCGCCTATACCAACGACAACTGGACGCGCCAGCATCACGAGATCATCAAGGCCGCGGCGCAGGATCCGCGCACCGCGCGCATCTTTGTCTTTCCCGGCGCCAAGGTGCGGATGTGCGAGGAGGAGAAAGGCGACCGTTCGTGGCTGCGCAAGGTCCGGCCGTGGTGGGGGCATCACTACCATTTCCATGTCCGGCTGAGCTGCCCCAAGGGCGCGCGCGGCTGCACCGACCAGGCCCCGCCGCCGGCGGGCGACGGCTGTGCCGATGCCGAGGAATGGGTGCGAAACATCCTCGACCCGCCGCCGCCCGACCCGACCGCCCCGCGCCCGGCGCCCCGGCGCGAGCTGACGATGGCCGATCTGCCGCGCGAATGCGTGTCGGTGCTGCAGGCGGAGTGACGCCACATCGTGGGGAAAATTTCTGACACACCCCTGCATTTTGTTTTGACAAAGCCGAAAACTGTGGCACGCTCAGGTCAACGGCAACAACTGAAAGGAGGTGGTCCAGTGTCTATAGAGGTATTGGAGCGAGGTGCAGGGACAGTTCGGGAGGGTCGCACCTAGGGCAACCCCTGGGTGCAGGACACCCCCGGATTGGTGCGCCTAACCGCACCGCCTCCTGAAACTTCTGAAGGGCCGCTTCGCAGACCGGGGCGGCCCTTTCGATTTCCGCAAGGCCCGGCGAGAGAGACCATGCTGCGCATCACCGACGCGATCGTCATCGAGGACTGGGAACTGACCGAACAGTTCGTCCGCGCCTCCGGCCCCGGCGGGCAGAACGTCAACAAGGTCGCGACCGCCGTCGAGCTGCGCTTCGAGGCAGAGCGTTCCCCAAACCTGCCCGACCCGGTCAAGCGGCGGCTCAGACGCCTGGCCGGGCGGCGCTGGACCAGGGAGGGCGCGGTGGTGATCCAGGTCGACGACACCCGCAGCCAGGCCCGCAACCGCGAGATCGCCCGCGAACGCCTGGCCGAGCTGGTGCGCAGGGCCGCGGAAAAACCCAAGCGGCGGATTCCGACCAGGGTCTCCCAGAATCAGAAGCGCAAGCGCGTCGAGGCAAAGAAGAAGCGCGGCGAGGTCAAGGCGATGCGCGGCAAGGTGGACGGGGAGGAGTGATCGGTCGGATGAAGCCCCACCTCTTGCCCCGCCTGTGCCGTGTCGCAGCAAACCGACCGTCAACGCGTCCCGGGGCGGATCCGGGACCTCGGCCAGTTGGCACCCGCGCCCCGGAGCGAGTCCGTGACGCGGGTGTTTTCGATTGAACGCGACCCACCCTACGCCCCCACCTCGCTGAGCGTCACGAACTCCAACCCCCGCTCCTTCGCCGCCGTCAGGAAACGGCGCAGGTCGTCCGGCGTCGAATAGTACTGCGACCCGCCCTCGACCTCGCGGATGTCGTGGCCGGCGAACACCCCGGTGCCGCCCGCCCGCGCGATCGCGTCCAGGATGCGCATCTGCCTCTCCCAGCCGGGAAAGGCCGCGTGGCTGAAATCGCAAAAGCCGATGCAGTCGACCGCGCGGTCAGGGCCAAGGCGGCGATAGATGCGCGCGGCGATATCGCCGGGGTCGAGGCCGCGCGGCCCGGCGGCGCGGGTGACGGCAAAGCGGCGTGCGGTCTCGGCCCGGGTCTCGGGCGTCGAGGCGTGAAAGGGGCTGGCGAAGCTCGCCGCCGGAAAGCCCAGCGCCCGGTGCGTGGCGATGTCGGCGTCGATCTCGTGTTCCAGCCAGTGGGCAAGGCCGTGCCGGCGCAGATACGGCTCCAGCCGCGGGTGGGTGCGCGAATGGCAGGCGATCTCGTGCCCGTCGGCCTGCAGCGCGCGCAGTTTGGCGATCTGGCGCGGGCGGGCCTTGTGCAGCTTGCAAACGCAAAAGGTGACGCGCGCGCCGAACTCGGCGAAAAGCGGCCGCGCCTCGTGCCAGTTGCGCACGAAAAGATCGTCGAAGGTAAGGGCGACGGCGGCGGGCACGGGGTCTATGCCACGCGTCGGGCCGCTATCACGTTGGCCATCGTCTCGACGATCTCGAAGCCGGCGGCGCGGACGCTTTCGAGAAAGGCGGAGGTGCTTTCGCCGCGCCGGACGAACGGATCGGGATGCAGCTCGACAATCGCCATGGCGCAGCGCGACAGCGCCTCGGCATCGTTCTGGAACAGGTCGAACTCGCCCCCCTCGATGTCGCAGACCAGGCCATAGCTGCCGTCGATCCCCTTGTCGGCCAGCAACCCGGCCAGCGTGATCGCGGGCACGTCGATCTCGCGGTCGCCGGGCTCGACCGCCGCCTCGCCGCCCATGGAAACATGCGAGGTGTGCAGCCCCGAGGTGATGGTAAAGCGGACCGTGTCCCGGCCATAGGCCAGCGCTGCCTGCACGACCTCGGTGTTTCCCGCGCCTGCCGTTGCGACATTTCCCTTGCAGATGTCGATCAGGTCGGGGTTGGCCTCGACGACGATCAGCCGGGAATCGTCGTTCAGGTGCTTGCGCAACGTATGGCTGACGATGCCGTAGGAGCCGCCCAGCTCGACCGCCGGCAGGTCGGGCGGCAGCCATTTCTTCGACAGCTCGCGTTCGGGGCGCTCGTAGCTGCCAGTCAGGATCGCCTTGAGCGCCGGCACCGGCGAGCGCGGCGGAAGCTGGAACGTCGTGCCATCGAGTTCGTAGCGCGCGCCGCGCCTGTCGTCGCGCCGGTGATAGCGCGCATCGCTGAGGCGGCGGCGGAACGCCCTGAGGTCAATAAACGGCTTGGTGCC
Organism: uncultured Roseovarius sp.; assembly: GCA_964574045.1. Lineage (GTDB taxonomy): Bacteria > Pseudomonadota > Alphaproteobacteria > Rhodobacterales > Rhodobacteraceae > Roseovarius. Next base: position 2,916 of record CAZNMK010000303.1, read on the forward strand.
GGCGGCCAGGTGGCCCAGCCGCCTGCGGTGGCGGGTGGATTTCGCGTAGTTGCGCCCGAAGGGCACATAGGTAACGGCCGTGCACAACAGCTTGGGTTTCGTTATCCGACAGTATTTTTCACGGAACGCATCGACAGAGGCCAGAAAACCGTCGTCGATCTCGGTCAGGCCCAGATGTTCGACGTGAAAGTCGACGACCCAGGCCGACCAGCCGCGGAACGCCGCCTGCTGCACCAGGTCGGTGCCGTACATGTGAAACCCCGACAGGTCGCGCGAGGGGCCCAGATTGGCCGCCCGGCGCAGGACGAGCAGGTTCTCGTCCAGCGTTTCCACGCGCACCGGCAGATCGCCGATGCGCTCGTTGTAGCCCATCGTCGAGGTCATGCGCCGCGCCGTCCTGCGCCGGGCGGTGGCGCCGGCATTGCCGGCCAGGGCCCAGCCCGGATCGGCGGCGTCCAGTTCGGCCAGGACCGCATCGAGATGGGCGCGATCGTCGATCGCCAGGCTGTCCTGGTGGATCAGGACGACATATTTCCCCCTCGCCTTGTGGATCAGGGTATTGATGCCACCATAGCCGTCGTGCCGGTTGCCGGCGGTATTGTCGGCGTAGATGAATTCGCAATCGTCGGGTCCAAAACCCCGTTTGCGAAAGCTCGCGACCATATCGCCATATTGCTCGGGATTGGTGACCAGCGAACAAAAGCTGTAGCGGACCCCGCCATCGGCGAGGCTGTCGACCTCCACTGTACCCTCAGGAAACCGCGTCATGATGTACCATAGTCCGCATTCGTGCCCGGTAAACGAAAAAAACCCGCCGGGCGAGAGGTTTGAGCCGATGGCGAATCGTCACACCGCCCGCGGGCCGGGGGTGCGGCGGCGCCAATCGGGCGGGTGTTTTCCGGTTCAGGGCGTATTGTAACGGATCGGATTCACGCCCGCCCCGGCCTCCGAGCCGGGGCCCCTGCGCCGGTGGAAAGAGGTCCCGGATCGAGCCCGGGACGGGTGGTTCCGGCTGAACGCGGCATTTTCTAGATCGCCGCCCGGAAAACCTCAATCGCCTCCTGTCCCTATTCCGCCCGGCGGCACCGCCGGGCAGCCCCATGCCGAAGGCATGCCTGCGGCACGACCCGCCCCCCCCGGGCGGGGGCTGCCCTCGGTCTGTTCGCCGGAGCGTTGCAGATTGACT
>CAZNMK010000304.1:0-4101 GCA_964574045.1 uncultured Roseovarius sp.
GTGACGGGCGATACCGTGATCAGCGCGCGAGAGCTGTCGCTGACCTTCCAGACCGGCGACGGGCCGGTGCACGCGCTCAAGGATGTGAGCCTCGACGTCGCCCGCGGCGATTTCGTGTCGTTCATCGGCCCTTCGGGCTGCGGCAAGACCACGCTTCTTCGCTGCATGGCCGATCTCGAACACCCCACCGGCGGCACCATCACCGTCAACGGCGCCAGCGCCGAGGCGGCGCGCCGGTCGCGCGCCTACGGTTATGTCTTTCAGGCGGCGGGGCTCTTTCCCTGGCGCAGCATCGGCGGCAACATCCGCCTGCCGCTCGAGATCATGGGCTACGCCAAGGCCGATCAGGACGAGCGGGTGAAGCGGGTTCTCGATCTCGTCGACCTCGCGGGCTTCGAGAACAAGTTTCCCTGGCAGCTCTCGGGCGGGATGCAGCAGCGCGCCTCGATCGCGCGCGCGCTCGCCTTCGACGCCGACATCCTCCTGATGGACGAGCCCTTCGGCGCGCTCGACGAGATCGTGCGCGACCACCTCAACGAACAACTCCTGGAGCTCTGGGAGCGTACCGGCAAGACCATCTGCTTCGTCACCCATTCGATCCCCGAGGCGGTCTATCTCTCGACCCGGATCGTGGTGATGTCGCCGCGCCCGGGGCGGATCACCGACGTGATCGACAGCCCGCTGCCGCGCGCGCGCCCGCTCGACATCCGCGACACGCCCGACTTCCTCGACGTCGCCCACCGCGTCCGCGAGGGCCTGCGCGCGGGGCACGGGGAATGACCGCGCGCGCCGTTTCGTGGTCGGCTGCCCCCGCCCGCAAGGGCGGGCAGGGGACTTTCACCTTTCACGGTCATCGGCTCTCCAGCCTGTACCGTGCGGGCATGAGAGCATCAAATCCTTTCATCTTTCCTAAAATACTCAAAAGCTGCGCTTCGGATCGGCGTTCCGACACGAGTATTTGCAGAAAGATGAAATCAGCCGGAGGGCGCGCCTGATGCGCAGCGTGATGCCCGTCCTGACCGTGGTGGTCGCGATCTTCGTCGCCTGGTACGCGGGCGCGGTGGCGCTCAACGCGCCCTGGGCCTACGACAAGGCCCAGCGCGCGGGGGTAGAGCTGAGCCTCGGTGATCTCGTCGCCGATACCTGGAGCCAGGACAAGCCCAAGCTGCCCGCGCCGCACCAGGTCGCGGTCGAGATATGGAAGACCACCGGCGCGATGGTGGCCGCGGGCCGGGGCTTTTCCAAGCGTTCGCTCTTCTATCACAGCTGGATCACCTTTTCCTCGACGTCGCTCGGCTTCGTGCTCGGCACGGCGCTGGGGATCGGGCTGGCCATCGGCATCGTCTACAACCGCACCATGGACATGAGCGTGATGCCCTGGGTGATCGCCAGCCAGACCATCCCGATCCTGGCCATCGCGCCGATGATCATCGTCGTGCTCAACGCGGTGGGCATCTCGGGGCTGCTGCCCAAGGCGATGATCTCGATGTATCTCAGTTTCTTCCCGGTGGTGGTCGGCATGGTCAAGGGCCTGCGCAGCCCGCGGGTGATGCAACTCGACCAGATGTGGACATGGAACGCCTCGCCGGCGCAGACCTTCTGGAAGCTGCGCCTGCCGGCGTCGATGCCCTATCTCTTTACCTCGCTCAAGATCGCGATGGCCGCGAGCCTCGTCGGCGCGATCATCGGCGAATTGCCGACCGGCGCGGTGGCGGGGCTCGGTGCGCGGCTGCTGACCGGCAGCTATTACGGCCAGACCATCCAGATCTGGAGCGCGCTGGTCATGGCGGCGACGCTGGCGGCGGTGCTGGTGGGCCTCATCGGGCTCGTCCAGCGGATCACGCTCAGACGCATGGGGATGGCGCAATGACCTGGCTGGCCGCGGGTCTTGCCATCTGGGCGCTGGGCTGGTGGATCAACTCCACGCTGGCGTGCCGGCCGCGCACGCGCCTGACGCGCACGGCGGTGCCGATCGTCTTCGGCCTTACGGTAATCGCGATCTGGGAATGCGTGGTGCGCGGGCTCGACATCCCGCCGGTGCTGCTGCCGGCGCCGAGCATGATCGCGCAGCGCTTTGCCTCGGCCACCGCGATCCTGTGGGAGGATTTCGTCCAGACCGCGATCAAGGGCGCGCTCACCGGCTATGTGCTGGGCTGCGCCGCCGCGGTGCTGGTGGCGGTCGCGGTCGACCGCTCGCCTTTCCTGCAGCGTGGCCTGCTGCCGGTCGGCAATTTCGTGGCCGCCCTGCCCATCGTCGGCATCGCCCCCATCCTGGTGATGTGGTTCGGCTTCGACTGGCAGTCCAAGGCGGCGGTGGTGGTGGTGATGGTGTTCTTCCCGATGCTGGTCAACACCGTGCAGGGGCTGCAGGAAAGCGACGCCATGCAGCGCGACCTGATGCGCACCTATGCCGCGAGCTATTGGCAGACGCTTTTCAAGCTGCGCCTGCCGGCGGCGATGCCGTTCATCTTCAACGGGCTCAAGATCGCCACCACGCTGGCGCTGATCGGCGCCATCGTGGCCGAGTTCTTCGGCTCGCCGGTCAGGGGCATGGGGTTTCGCATCTCGACCTCGGTCGGGCAGCTGGCGACCGATCTCGTCTGGGCCGAGATCGTGGTCGCGGCGCTGGCCGGATCGGGCTTTTACGGCGCCGTTGCGCTGATCGAGCGCGCGGTGACATTCTGGCACCCGTCGCAGCGGGGCCGGCGATAAGGAAAACAGGAAACTGCAACAAGGGAGACGATCATGAAGACATATCTCAAGACGATAGGCGTAGCCGCGGCCGGGCTTTGGGTAGGTATGGCCGCCACTGCGGCGCTCGCCGCCGACGAGGTCACGCTGCAACTCAAATGGGTGACCCAGGCGCAGTTCGCGGGCTACTACGTGGCCGAGGACATGGGCTTTTACGACGAAGAGGGGCTCGACGTCACGATCAAGCCCGGCGGACCCGACATCGCGCCCCCGCAGGTGATCGCGGGCGGCGGCGCCGACGTCATGGTCGACTGGATGCCGGCGGCGCTGGCGAGCCGCGAAAAGGGGCTGGCGCTGGTCAACATCGCGCAGCCCTTCAAGAGTTCGGGCATGATGCTGACCTGCCGCAAGGACACCGGCATCACCTCGCCCGAGGATTTCCGCGGCAAGACGCTGGGCGTGTGGTTCTTCGGCAACGAATACCCGTTCCTGAGCTGGATGAGCCAGCTCGGCATCCCGACCGAGGGCGGCGATGACGGGGTCACGGTGCTCAAGCAGGGCTTCAACGTCGATCCGCTGCTGCAACGCCAGGCGGCGTGCATCTCGACCATGACCTATAACGAGTACGGTCAGGTGCTGGATGCCGGGCTCAGCCCCGACGACCTGATCGTGTTCAAGTACGAGGATCAGGGCGTGGCGACGCTCGAGGACGGGCTTTACGTGCTCGAGGACCGGCTCGAGGACCCGGCCTTCGTCGACAAGATGGTGCGCTTTGTGCGGGCCTCGATGAAAGGCTGGAAATGGGCCGAGGAGAACCCCGACGAGGCGGCGATGATCGTGCTCGACAACGATGCCACCGGCGCCCAGACCGAGGCGCACCAGAAGCGGATGATGCGCGAGATCGCCAAGCTGACCGCCGGCTCGAACGGCGCGCTCGACCCGGCCGATTTCGAGCGCACGGTCCAGTCGCTGCTTTCGGGCGGGTCGGCCCCGGTCATCACCAAGCATCCCGGCGATGGCGCCTGGACGCACATGATCACCGACAAGGCGCTGGACTGACACCCCGGCCCGGACCGACGAGACAGGCCCGCCCCGGCTACAACCGGGGCGGGTCCTATTGTCGCGGCAGGGGCCGGTCATCGGGTGTGGCCGGGCGATTTTGCTGCCACATTGCTGCCACATTGGCCGTGGTGGGGGCGTATCCGTTCAGGGCCACAACATGTTGATACCACGCATTGAAGAGCGCCCCAAATCCCCTTGAATTGACGGCTTTATTCGTGATTTGCGCTGTGCTAGCCTTGGGTCAATAATAATCCCGCCAGGCATCAGGCACGGGCGGCGAGAGGCAGTAAGAGCAGGTTCATGAGAACCCGGAGCAGACACTCCATCCGGTGGGGGCTGGTCGCGTTG
>CAZNMK010000305.1:0-4094 GCA_964574045.1 uncultured Roseovarius sp.
GCGTCGAGCGCGGCGAACAGATCGAACACCTCGTCCAGCACCTCCTCTGCGCGCTGGTCCGGCTTGTCGATCTTGTTGATCGCGACGATCGGGCGAAGGCCGAGCTTCAAGGCCTTGCCGAGCACGAACTTGGTCTGCGGCATCGGCCCCTCGGCCGCGTCGACCAGGAGCACCACGCCGTCGACCATGGACAGGATGCGCTCGACCTCGCCGCCGAAATCGGCGTGGCCGGGGGTGTCGACGATGTTGACGCGCGTGCCCTTCCATTCGACCGAGGTCGCCTTGGCGAGGATGGTGATGCCGCGCTCGCGCTCCAGATCGCCGGAATCGAGCGCGCGCTCGGCCACCGCCTGGCCGGTGCGAAAGGCGCCCGATTGCTTCAGCAGCTCGTCGACGAGCGTGGTCTTGCCATGATCGACGTGGGCGATGATGGCGATGTTGCGCAGATCCATGTCCGGACGGGTCCTCGGGGTTCAACGGGCTGAGGCGCGGACTTACCCGCCGCGAAACCGGATGACCAGAGGAAAAGACCCGCGTCCGACGCTCAGAACGGGATTTCGTCGTCGTAGTCCCGTCCGCCGCCGCCGCCCTGGTCGCCGCCCGCGCCGCCGCCGTCCTGGCCGCCGCCATAGCCGCCGCCGCCCCCGCCCCCGCCGCCGCCGTCGCGGCTGTCAAGCATGGTCAGCGTGCCGCCGATCCCGGCCACGACGATGTCGGTCGAATAGCGGTCCTGCCCGGACTGGTCCTGCCATTTGCGGGTCTGCAACTGGCCCTCGACATAGACCTTGGAGCCCTTGCGAAGGTACTGTTCGGCCACGCGCACGAGGCCGTCGCCGCGCAGCACGACATTGTGCCATTCGGTGCGTTCGCGCCGTTCGCCGGTGTTGCGGTCCTTCCACTGTTCGGAGGTGGCGATGCGCAGGTTGCACAGCTTGCCGCCGTCGGGGAATGTGCGCACCTCGGGGTCGCGGCCGAGATTGCCGATGAGGATCACCTTGTTGACCGAGCCCGCCATCGCGCCCTCCTGCACTTGATTGTCGTTGCCGTCTGCTTACACCATCGCAGGCATGTGAAGAAAAGCCTAAAATTCTTCATCAATGTCATGAATCCGCCGGTTTTGCCGCCGGGCGGCGCGCGGAACTGGAAATCCGCCGGAAAATGGGTATAGTGCCGGGCGCAATACTTGGGGGACAGGGACAGAGATGCGTATCTTTGCCACGACGCTGCTATGCGCCGCGCTGACGGTTCCGGCGGGCGCGCAGGCCGACATTTTCGGCAAGGGCAGGAAAGCCGCCTTTCGTTCGCAGACCTCGGTGCTGGACAGCCGTGCGCGCAGCCAGGTCAGGGCGTCGGTCTCGCTCGACGCCGCGCGCGTCGTCACGCCCACGAAATGGGGCTCGGCCAAGGCTTATGACGGCCGCTACAAGGGCGAATTCCTGAACATGGCCCGTGCCGCGGCGACGCGCCACGGGGTGCCGCAGGACCTGTTCCTGCGCCTGGTACAGCAGGAATCGGGTTGGAACCCGACCGCCAAGTCGCACAAGGGCGCGATCGGGCTGGCGCAACTGATGCCCGAAACCGCCTCGCGGCTGGGGGTGAACCCGCACGATCCCTATGAAAACCTCGAAGGCGGGGCGCGCTACCTTGCCCAGCAATACCGCAGTTTCCGGTCGTGGCGGCTGGCACTGGCCGCCTACAATGCCGGGCCGGGCGCGGTCGAGCGTTACGGCGGCGTGCCCCCCTACCAGGAAACCCGCAACTACGTGAAGGTGATCTGGGGCAGCTGACCCGTGTGCCGATCGCCTGACCGCCGGCCAATTCCAGCCTGCCCCGGCCCCCGGGCCGGGGCCCTGCCGATCGGACCCGCGCGGCCCCGGGTCAGGCCCGGGGCGGATGGTTCACGCGTGCCTCAGGCGGCAAAGCCGATCTTGTAGAGGTGGATCTCGTGCGCCGGGTGTTTCTCGGCGTGCACGAGCCGGCCGTTGTGGTGGCTGTAGAGCGCGCGCCAGTAGGGCTGGACGATCACGCCCTCGTCGCGCAGCAGGGTCTCGATCCGCGCCATGACGGTGCGGCGGTTGTCGGCATCGGCGATCGACATCGCCCGCTCGAGCAGCGCGTCGAATTCGGCATTGGCAAAGCCGGTCTCGTTCCAGGCCGCGCCGGTGCGATAGGCCAGCGCCAGCGCCTGCACGTCGAGCGGGCGGTGATTCCACTGCGTGGCCGAGAACGGAAAGTCCCGCCAGTTGTCCCAGAACACCGCGCCGGGCAGGATGGTGCGGCGGCATCGCAGCCCGGCGTCGCGCATCAGCGCCGCCACCGCGTCGCCGGTGTTGCGCTGCCATTCGTCGTCGACGGTGATGAGTTCGTGCTCGAAATCCTCCAGCCCCAGCGCCCGCATCTCCGCAAGGGCGCGGGCGGGGTCGTATTCGGCCGGGCCGATATCGGCATAGGCGGGGTGGATCGGGCTGACATGATGGTTGGCGGCGACGCTGCCGCGCCCGTCATAGCCGAGTTCGAGACAGATGGCGTTGTCGACCGCAAGCTGCAGCGCCCGGCGCGCGCGCGCCTCGGCATAGGGCCTGCGCCCGCCCGCCTCGGCCCGCTGGTGGCCGCGGATGACCGTGGTGGCGGCGGTTTCGGTGCGGGTGCGGGTCCATCCCAGCGCATCCATTACGTCGACAAAGGTGCCGACGGTCTCGTAGAACAGGTCGACCTCGTCCGCCTCGGCCGCCGCCACCCAGCTGGCCGGGTCGGTGCCGTAATCGAGAAACTCGACGCGGTCCAGCCACGGCCCCCCCAGCACGTCGCTGCCCCACCAGGCATGATCGGGGTGGCGTTCCAGCACGCAGCGCGAGCCGGGGACCAGTTCGACCGGGCGGAAGGGGCCGGTGCCGATGCCGTTCTCGAACGGGTCGCCGCCATCGTAGCTTTCATGGACGATCGCGGCCGGATAGTCCGAGAAGTTGGCGACGATGGCGATGTCCGGCGCCGAAAGCGACAGATCGAGCGTGTGCGCATCGACCACCGTCACCGCGCCCGCGCGCTGCCGGCCGGTGTCCGGGTCGATCAGCCCCGACAGACGGCTGGCCATCGAGTTGCCGGGCGCCTGCGTGTCGCACCAGCGCGCGATATTGCGCGCCACGTCGCGCGCGTCGAAGGCATCGCCGTTGTTCCAGCGCACGCCGCGGCGCAGCCGCAGCCGGTAGCGGGTGGCGTCGCCGTTGACCTCCCAGCTTTCCAGCAGCATGCCGCGAAACGTTCCATCGGCCTGATATTCCACCAGGTATTCCAGGAATCCGCGGCTCTGGTTGCCCAGCTCGCTCCAGTCATAGCTGCGCGGGTCCTTCAGCGGGCGCACCGTCTGCTGAATGCGCAGCGTGCCGCCCGGCGCGATCCGGGCCGCGCTTGCCGGGCGGGGCAGGCCGAACCCGCCCAGCGCCAGCGCGGCGGCGGCGCCGAGCCCCAGCCCGGTGGCACGGGTCAGGAATTCGCGCCGCCCGATGCGCCCCTCCAGGCGTTCCCGCACAAGCCCCGGCACGGCCGGGTGCATCCCGGCGGGCGAACGGTCGGCGGGAAAATCGCTGGGCATGGGATCACCTGAACCAAATCGGCGCGGTCAATGCCCCGATTAGACTACACGCGCGCCGCCAAGATCAAGCGCCGCCGGCAACCCGGCGCGGCGGCGCGGTCTCGGCCCCCGCGGCCCGCGCCCTGCGCAGCGCCGTCGGCGTCATCCCGGTATGCTGCAGCACGAAGCGCGAGAAATAGGCGGCGCTGCGAAAGCCCAGCATCGCGGCGATGCGGTTGGCCGGATGGTCGGTGGTTTCCAGCAGATCGCGCACCGCGTACACGATGCGGCGGGTCAGCAACTCGGACGCCGTCATGCCGGCGCTGGCGCGGCAGACGCGGGTCAGATGCGTGGGCGTCACCCCCAGCGTGCGGGCATAGTCGGCCATCGGCTTGCCCGTCGTGAAATCGCGTTCGACCAGCGCGGCATAGGCCATCACCAGCCGCTGCGCGGCGGTGAATTCCGGCGGGTCCTCGGCATGGGCGATGATCGCCCGGCGCAGCCACACCGTCAGCAGCGTGGCGTG
>CAZNMK010000306.1:0-4082 GCA_964574045.1 uncultured Roseovarius sp.
ATGGAAATCCTGCGCCGCGAGGGCGCCTATGCAACGCTGGCCGGCAACGGCGAACGGGTGATGGCGATGCTGCGCCGGCATCTCGACCCCACCGGGCTGCCCTATCGGATCGTCGGGCACCCGACGCTGTTCGAGGTGGTTTTCGCCGACCGCGAGGTGCGCGACTACCGCGACGTGCTGGCCGCCGACGCGGCCCGCGCGGCCCGCTTCAACGCCGTGCTGCGGGCCGAAGGCGTGTTCAAGTCGCCCGGCAAGACCTATCCCTGCCTGGCACTCGAGGAGGCCGATTTCGAACTCACCGAGGCGGCGGTCGTCATGTCCACGGAGACGATCGCCTGAACGCCCTGGCAAGGGCAGAGATCATCCGGCGAGCGTCCTGGCGCGCCGCGCGGCGGTGCTGGGCGTTTAGCGCGCCACGCTCAGTTCGGCGATCAGGGCCCGGTTGTGTGTGAGCCCCAGCCCCGGCGCCTGCGGAACGGCGATCGTGCCGTCGCCCTCGACGGGCGGCAATCCGCTGCACAGCTCGCGTCGCAGCCGTGCCGGGCTGGTGGAATACTCGATATAGGTCTCATCCGCGAGCGTCGCCGCGAAATGCAGGTTCGCCGCGATGGTGATGTCGCTGTTGTAGCCGTGGGGAACGATGCGGACCCCGGTGCCGCGCAACATGCGCTCGAGGCGCATCGCCTCGGTGAGCCCGCCGAACATGGTGAGATCCGGCTGGGCGATGTCGATCGCGCCCGCATCGAGAAACGGGCGGAACTCCTTGCAGGTGGTGACGCCCAGATCTCCGACCGCGACCGCAAGCCGGGTCTTTGACCTGAGCGCGACGTGGTCGGCAATGTTGTCGAGCGCAAACGGCGCCTCGATCCAGCGCACGCCGATCTCTTCGAGAAGGCCGATGAACGGCACGATCTGCGCGAGGCGTTCGAATTCCTGCGCCACGTCGAGCATGAGGCCGAAATCCGGCCCGACGATGCGGCGCAGATGGCGCAGGTTGGCATGCACGAGGGCGATGTCGGACCACCACGGATCGACGCAGAACTTGATGTTGCGAAAGCCGCGCTCGCGCAGAGGCTTGATCTGGGCGGTGATGCCCTCGGGCGTCGCGGCCATCGGGTAGATCGTCGCATAGGCCGGCAATCTGTCGTGGCGGGCGGTGCCGAGGGCGGCGTGGATTGGCCGGCCCCGTGATTTCGCATGCAGATCCCAGATCGCGATGTCGAGCGCCGAGATCGCGTGGATGACCGCGCCGTGGCGTCCGAACCACTGCGTCGCGCCGTACATCGCGTCCCAGAGCGCGCGCGGATCGTCGATCGCCTGTCCCGTGACGACCTCGGCCAGCCCCCTGGCGAGGGACTTGTAGGTGGGCATCTCGATGATCGACCGGATCACCGAGGGCGGTGAATCGGTCTCGCCGATGCCGGTGAGGCCGTTGTCGCCGTGGACCACGACGACGACATTCTGGTAGCTGCCCTCGAAACGGAAATGCCCCGCGGCCGGATCCTGAAGGCAGATAACCTCGACACGCTCTATGCGCACGCTCATGCCGAAAACCCGCGGCGGGCATAGACGAAGGGATCGAGCACGTCCCAGTCGAGCTCGATCCCGAGGCCCGGCAGGCCCGATGGCGCCACGCAGCCGTCGGCATCGGGCCGGATGACCTGCCGGGCTCCGATCTCGTACTTTTCGAACGGCGCGGCCTGTTCGAAATAGTCGCAGTTGGAATAGGCCAGCATCAGATGCAGGTTCGCCGCCTGGGTGAGGGTGTAGCCCCAGCTCTGGACCTCGCATTTGCGGTTGTGGGCCGCCGTCATCGCCATGCCCGCGCAGGCGCCGGTGAAACCGCCGATCCCGGTGACATCGAAACGGGACCGGTCCCAGGCCCCCATCTCCAGCGCCAGGCGGATGATGTGCAGATCCGGCAACGCGTTGCCACCACAGATCACGTCGATGTCGAGCGCCTCGGCCAGCGTCCTGTAGCCGGACAGGTCGCTGTCGGGAAGCGGCGCCTCGAGGAACTCCCACCCCGCGGCATCGAGGACGCGACCGATGCGCAGCGCCTGCCCGATGTCGTAGTTTCCGTCGGCGTCGAGCGACCAGGCGATGTCCTGCCCCTCGAAACGCTCGATCAGCCGGCGAACTAGGCGCAGGTCCTCGGCATAGGTGCAGTAGGGGTGCACCTTGATGGCGCGATAGCCCTTGGCGAGCATGTCCTCGCAATAGGCTATGTATTCGTCATCCGATCCGAGCAGCGGGCTCGAGGCATAGGCGCGGATGCGCTCGCGCGCCACCCCGAGCATGCGATAGATCGGAACCCCCAGCAGCTTGGCCTTGCCGTCATGGAGTGCGATGTCAAACAGCGACGTGGCCAGATGTCCCAGTGGAACGTAGCGGCCGCGCATGTCCCGGTATATGCGCGGGATATCGAACACCGAACGGCCGAGCACGAAGGGTGCCATCAGCGCGGCGGCATCGAAGGCGGCGCGATCGAATTCATGCTCGGTATAAGCGGTCAGTCCCGCCACCGCCTCGGTCCCGTCCACAAGGGTCAATCGCGCCACGATCATCGCCTCGTACATCGGCCCGAGGCGCGCGGACCATGTCACCTTGTTGCCATCAGGGCCGATTCCGAGAAGTTCGATCCGCTCGACGGTCGCATCTGTCATGTCGCGCACTCTCCGACAGGAAGCGCATCCTCAACACTATCGCGGCGGGCTGCGACGGAATCGTATCATGCGATCTTGTCCCCGCGCCGGATATTCCAATCATCCAGCCGGGATGTAAATACCGCGACAAAGGGCGACCGCCCCGCGACGCGGCCTGGGCGTGCTGGACCGGACCGGACGGGGAGGTCTGCAACCGGTGTAGGGCGCGACGCCGGTTGTGTGCAACGCATCTAGCGCCGGCGCGGGTCTGGCGGGCATGCAACGGTTTGCGCGGCAAGGTTTTCAATCTTTCTTTGCCGGGACGGCCCCGCTATGAAGCGGAACGAAGGAGAGCCGAGCCGATGACCAAGATAGAACCGCAGCCCGGGATCATGCAGATCGCGCCTTATGTCGGCGGCGCGTCCAGCGTCGACGGTGTCGAGAACGTCGTCAAGCTCAGCTCGAACGAAAACCCGCTGGGGCCGAGCGACGCCGCGAAAGAGGCGTTCCGCAAGGCCGCCTTTGCGCTGCACCGCTACCCGCCCAGCGACCACGGCGCGCTGCGCACCGCCATCGGCGAGGTGTTCGGCCTGAACCCCGATCGCATGATCTGCGGGGTGGGCAGCGACGAGATACTCGCGCTTCTATGCCAGGCCTATGCCGGGCCAGGCGACGAGGTGATCCATACCGAGCACGGTTTCGCCCTTTACCGTATCGGGGCGCTCGCGAATGGCGCCACCCCCATCGAGGTGCCCGAGCGCGAGCGGGTGACGGATGTCGATGCCATTCTCGCCGCCTGCACCGGGCGCACGCGGCTGGTGTTCGTCGCCAACCCCAACAACCCCACCGGCACCATGATCCCCGAGGCGGAGCTGGCGCGCCTGGCCGACGGATTGCCGGAACGCGCGCTGCTGGTGATCGACGGCGCCTATGCCGAATATGTCGAAGGGTATGACGGCGGCGCCGGGCTGGTCGAGACGCGCGAGAACGTGGTCATGGCGCGCACCTTTTCCAAGCTTTACGGGCTGGGCGGAATGCGTGTCGGCTGGGGCTACGGCCCGGCGCATGCGATCGAGGTGCTGGGCCGCATCCGCGCGCCATTCAACCTCAGCACCGCGGCGCTGGCGGCGGCCGAGGCGGCGGTGCGCGACACCGCCTGGGCCGAGAAATGCCGCGCCGAGAACACCCGCCTGCGCGCCTGGCTGGCCGAGGCGCTGGCCGAGCGCGGCGTGCCCTCGGACACCTCGACCGCGAATTTCATCCTCGCCCGCTTCGCCAGCCGCGAAGAGGCCGAAGCCTGCGACGAGTTCCTCAGGTCGGAGGGGCTGATCGTGCGCCGGGTGGCGGGCTACAAGCTGCCCCATTGCCTGCGCATCACCGTGGGCGACGAACCCGCCTGCCGCCGCGTCGCCCATGCCGTGGGCCGTTTCATCGAGG
>CAZNMK010000307.1:0-4081 GCA_964574045.1 uncultured Roseovarius sp.
TCCTGGTTTTCCGCGGCTCGCCGCTCTTCATCCAGTTCTTTTTCGCCTATTTCCTGTTCCTGTCACTGAAATCGGTGAGCCCGTTTTTCAATACCTTCACCTCGGCCTGGCTCGGGGCGCTGATCGTGCTGTTCCTCAACACCGCCGCCTATTCGGCCGAGATCTTCTACGGCGCGCTGCGCTCGATCCCGACCGGCGATGTCGAGGCCGCCGACGCCTACGGTTTTGCCGGCTGGGCGCGGTTTCGCCGCATCGTCTGGCCCACCATGATGCGGCTGGCATGGCCGGCCTACACCAACGAGGCGATCTTTCTCTTTCACGCCACCACGCTGGTCTTCTTTTCGGGCTTTCCGGCCTGGCAGCAGCGGGGCGACGCGCTCTATTACGCCAATTATTTCGCCGACAAGACCTTCAACCCGTTCGTGCCCTACCCGATCCTGGCGGGCTATTTCATCGCCCTGACACTGGCGATCGTCGGACTGTTCGGGCTGATCAACCGCCGCCTCAACCGCCACCTGCCGCAAGAGGCACGCCGGCGGCTGCGCCTGCGTATCAACGTCATCCGCTAGCCGCCCTCGGCCCGTGCCTCGGCCCGGCTCTTGCCGCTGACGTTCATCGCCAGCGTGGCGGCCATGAACTGATCCAGATCGCCGTCGAGCACGCCCCTGGTGTCCGACGTTTCGACCCCGGTGCGCAGGTCCTTGACCATCTGGTAGGGCTGCAGCACGTAGGATCGGATCTGGTTGCCCCAGCCGGCCTCCCCCTTTTGCTCGTGCGCCTCGGCGATGGCGGCGTTGCGGCGGTCGAGTTCCATCTGATAGAGCCGCGACTTGAGCGCCTTCATGGCGATGTCGCGGTTCTGGTGCTGGGATTTCTCGGAGCTGGTCACGACGATGCCGGTGGGATGGTGGGTGATCCGGACGGCCGAGTCGGTCTTGTTGACGTGCTGCCCGCCGGCGCCCGAGGCGCGGAAGGTGTCGATGCGGATATCGGCGGGGTTGACCTCGATCTCGATGGCGTCGTCGACCACCGGATAGACCCAGACCGAACAGAACGAGGTATGACGCCGGGCCGAGGAATCGAAGGGCGAGATGCGCACCAGCCGGTGCACGCCCGATTCCGACTTGAGCCAGCCATAGGCGTTCTTGCCCGAAATCTTGTAGGCCGCCGACTTGATCCCCGCCTCCTCGCCCGCGCTTTCGGATTGCAGCTCGACCGAATACCCGTGGCTCTCGGCCCAGCGCACATACATCCGCGCCAGCATCGCCGCCCAGTCGCAGCTCTCGGTGCCGCCCGCGCCGGCGTTGATCTCGAGGAACGTGTCGTTGGCGTCGGCCTCGCCGTCGAGGAGCGCCTCGAGTTCCCTTGCCGCCGCCCGTCTGGCCAGCGTCCCGAGCGCCGCCTCGGCCTCGGCCACGACCTCGGTGTCGCCCTCGGCCTCGCCCAGTTCGATCAGCCCGACATTGTCCTCGAGTTCGGCCTTGATCGCGTCATGGGTCTCGATCGCGTCGACCAGCGCCTGGCGCTCGCGCATCAGGCTCTGGGCGCGGGCGGGATCGTTCCAGAGGTCGGGATCCTCGACGCGGGCGTTGAATTCCTCGAGCCGGTGGCGGGCGGTCTCCCACCCCATCCGCTGACGCAGGAGCTCGAGCGAATTCTCGATTTCGGCCACACGGGTTTCGGTTTCGGCACGCATGCGCGGGGTCCTCGGGCGTTGGTCAGATGCAGGTGATAGCGCAGCGGCGCGGGCCGGGCAAGGCGGCACGCCGCGCCCTCGCGCCCCTCAGTAGAGCCCGCCCGAACTGAGACTGCCGAAGCTGGCCTTGTCGCCGCCGCCGGCGCCCTCGATGGGCTGGCCGGTGTCGGGGTCGACGATGCGGCCGCCGTGACGGGCCTCTTCGTAGAGGTCCAGATCGTCGCCCATGGCAAAGCCGCCGTCATAGACGAAACCGAAGATCGGCTCCTCGCCCTCGCGGAAATACTCGGCCACCACGTGCGGGCCGCTCTCGCCCTCCGGCAGGCGGGCGCCGGAATAGCGGTCGATATTGATGAAATGTCCGCCCTCGGGCACGCGGAACGGTCCGCCGCCGTATTTCTCGACCGCCTTCTTCATGAACTCCTGGAACACCGGCCCGCACATCGAGGCACCATAGGCCCCCCGCCCCAGGCCGCGCGGCTGATCGTAGCCGATATAGCAGCCGGCGGCGATGTTCGAGGTGAAGCCGACGAACCAGACGTCGCGCGCATCGTTGGTGGTGCCGGTCTTGCCGGCGGTGGGCACCGGCAGGTTGATCACCCCCGAGGCGGTGCCGCGGTTGACCACGCCTTGCAGCATCGAGGTGATCTGGTAGGCGGTGATCGCGTCGATCACCTGCCACCGGTCCGACACGATGCGCGGGCCGCGCGTCGACGGGATCGCGGGATCGGAACAATCCAGGCAGTTGCGCGGGTCGTGGCGATAGACGGTCTGGCCGAAACGGTTCTGCACCCGGTCGACCAGCGTCGGTTCGACCCGCTCGCCGCCGTTGGCGAACATCGCATAGGCCGCGACCATGTTGTAGAGCGTCGTCTCGTCCGAGCCCAGCGCGTTGGCCAGGAACCGGCCCATGTCCTCGTAGACGCCAAAGCGTTCGGCATAGGCGGCGACCACGTCCATGCCCACCTCCTGCGCCAGGCGGATGGTCATCAGGTTGCGCGACATCTCGATGCCCGTGCGCAGCGGCGTCGGCCCGTAGAACTGGTTGGTCGAATTGCGCGGCCGCCAGACGCCCTGGGGCGTGTCGATCTCGATCGGCGCGTCGATCACGATGGTGGCCGGCGAATACCCCGAATCGAGCGCCGCCGCATAGACGAACGGCTTGAAGCTCGATCCCGGCTGGCGCCGGGCCTGGGTGGCGCGGTTGAAGACCGAATGCTGATAGGAAAAGCCGCCCTGCATGGCCAGGACGCGGCCGTTCTCGACATCCATCGCCATGAAGCCGCCCTGCACCTCGGGGACCTGCCTGAGCGTCCAGCGGACAAAGCTGCCGTCGCTGTCGGCGGTCATGCGGCGCACATGCACCACGTCGCCGGGCCTGAACGTCTCGGTGAAATCGCCGGGCAGCCAGGCGATGTCCTTGCGCGGCACCGACTGGAGCCCCTCGACGCCCTCGATGCCGATCTGCATCTCCTGCGCGCCGGTCTTGAGCACCACCGCCGGGTACCAGCGGCCGTCGAGGTCGATGTCGCGGGCCACATCCGCCGCCGCCAGCGCCGCGCGCCAGTCGGCCTCGGATGCCAGCGCCTCGGCCGGCAGGCTGATGCCCGTGCCGCGCCATTTCTTGCGTCCCCGGTCGTAGTGCTCCAGCTGCCGGCGCAGCGCTGCGGCCGCCACCTGCTGCATCTCGGGGTCGATGGTGGCGCGCACCGTCAGCCCGCCGGTAAAGAATTCGCCCTCGCCGAAATCCTGGCTCAGCTGGCGGCGGATCTCGTCGGTGAAATAATCGCGCGGCGGCAGGCTGTCGCTCCACGGCGCGAAGTCGCCGTTCTGGACCGAGCGCACCGGCTCGTCGATCTCGCGCTGCATGATCTCGCGGCTGATATACCCGTTCTCGAACATCTCCTTCAGCACGAAGTCGCGCCGCTGACGCAGCCGTTCCTTGTTGTGTACGGGATGGAAATCCGAAGGCGCCTTGGGCATCGAGGCCAGGAACGCCGCCTCGTGCGGGGCGAGTTCGCTCAGCGTCTTGTTGAAATAGGTCTGCGCGGCTGCGGTCACGCCGTAAGAGTTCTGTCCGAGAAAAATCTCGTTGAGGTAGAGCTCGAGGATCTTCTCCTTGCTCAGGGTCTCCTCGATGCGGGTGGCGAGGATGATCTCCTTGATCTTGCGCTCGATCTGGCGATCGCCGGAAAGGAGGAAGTTCTTCATCACCTGCTGGGTGATGGTCGAGGCCCCGCGCACCACCTCGCCGCGGGTGCGCACCGCCTCGAAGACGGCGACCGCGATGCCGCGCGCGTCATAGCCGCCATGCTCGTAGAAATTCTTGTCCTCGGCCGAGATGAACGCCTGCTTGACCAGGTCGGGTATTTCCTCGGCCGGGGT
>CAZNMK010000308.1:0-4075 GCA_964574045.1 uncultured Roseovarius sp.
GCGGTCGAATCGGTGTGCTGCAGGATCACGTCGGCGCCCTGTTCGATCAGCGCCTGGGCGGCGTCGGCCTCTTTCGCCGGGTCGAACCAGGTAAAGGCCCAGACGATCTTGAACTCGACCTCGGGGTTGGCCTTGCGGGCGTGGATGAAGGCGGCGTTGATGCCGCGGATGACCTCGGGGATGGGGTAGGAGGCGATGTAGCCCACGATGTTCGACCTGGTCATCCTGCCGGCGATGTGGCCCTGCACGGCGCGGCCCTCGTAAAAGCGGGCCGAATAGGTCGAGACGTTGTCGGCGGTCTTGTAGCCGGTGGCGTGTTCGAACCTCACGTTCGGGAACTTCTTGGCCACCGCCATCGTCGCGTCCATGAAGCCGAACGAGGTGGTAAAGATCAGATCCGCCCCCTTGAGCGCCATCTCGGTGATGGCGCGTTCGGCGTCGGCACCCTCTGGCACGCTTTCGCGGTAGACGGTTTCGACCGCGTCGCCGAACTCGGCCTCGACCGCCTGGCGGGCCTGGTCGTGTTCATAGGTCCAGCCGCCATCGCCGACCGGGCCGACATAGATGAAACCGACGCGGGTCTTTTCGGCCGCGCCGGCGGCGCCCGCCAGCCCGAGCCCCAGCGCGACAGCCGCGCCGGCAAGGAATTTGGTGATGGTCATGGATGGGTCCCCCTGTCCTCGTTCAGATGTGGTTCATGCGCCTCAGCCCGAGGCGTGGAATACGCGCCCCAGCGATCCCGGCGCGCGCGAGCGGTCGGCCGACATGATGACCAGCACGAGGATGGTGATCAAGTAGGGCGACATGGAAAGATATTCGACCGGAATGGCGGCGCCCGCGGCCTGCAGGTTGAGCTGCAGCACGCTGACGCCGCCGAAAAGCCACGCCCCCAGCAGGACGCGCCCCGCCCGCCACGAGGCGAACACCACCAGCGCCAGCGCGATCCAGCCGCGGCCGGCGGTCATGCCCTCGGTCCATTGCGGCACCCGCACGAGGCTGACATAGGCGCCGCCCAGCCCGGCGCAGGCGCCGCCGAAGAGGATCGCCGCGACGCGCACCCGCACCACCTTGTAGCCCAGCGCATGGGCGGCGTCGTGGTTTTCGCCCACCGCCCGCAGTACCCGGCCGGCGCGGGTGTATCTGAGCCCCGCCCAGACCAGCGCGACGATTGCGAGTGCCAGATAGACGACGATGTCGTGGGCAAAGAGCACCCGCCCGACGAAGGGCAGATCGCCGAGCGGCCCGAGGTCGAGCCGGGGCATCTGCGGCGGTTTGACGCCGATATAGCCCTGGCCCAGGAGCGACGACAGCCCCAGCCCGAAAAGCGTCAGCGCCAGGCCGCTTGCGACCTGGTTGGCCAGCGCCAGCTGCGTCAGCCCGGCAAAGAGCGCCGCCAGCGCCGCGCGCCCGGCGGCGGCGGCCAGAAACCCCAGCGCCGGCGAGCCGCTCTCGACCGCCGCCGCGAAACCGCAGATGGCGCCGGTGATCATCATTCCCTCGACGCCCAGGTTGAGCACGCCCGCGCGCTCGGCCACCAGCTCGCCCGTGGCCGCCAGCAGTATCGGCGTCGCCGCCACCAGCAGCGCCGCCAGCAGCAGCGCGGGGTCGATGGCGCCCAGACTCATGCCGCCACCCCCGGCGCGCGCGGGCGCAGCCGGTAGTTGGTCAGCAGGTCCACCGCCAGCAGGAAAAAGAGCAGCATGCCCTGGAACACCTGGATCGCCGCCGCCGGCAGGCCGAGGTCGGATTGCGCGATCTCGCCGCCGATATAGGTCAGCGCCATCAGCATCCCCGCCAGCAGGATGCCGAGCGGGTTGAGCCGCCCGAGAAAGGCCACGATGATGGCGGTGAAACCGTAGCCCACGTTGAAGTCGATGCTGACCTGCCCCGAGGGGCCGGAGACCTCGAACATGCCGGCCATGCCCGCCAGCGCCCCGGCGGTGCCGAGGCAGAAGAGCACCAGCCGGGCCGGGCGCACCCCGGCAAAGCGCGCCGCGCGCGGCGCCTGGCCGGACAGGCGGATGTGAAAGCCCAGGATATGGCGCTGCAACAGCACATGCGCCGCGATCACCGCCATGAGCGCGGCCACCACGCCCCAGTGCATGCCGGTGCCGGCGACAATCTCGGCGTTGTGGGCGGCGGGATAGTCCTGCAGGTTGCGCGAGCCGGGAAAGCCCATGCCCTCGGGGTTCTTGAGCGGCCCCAGCGACATCTGCGCCAGCAGCTGTTCGGCGACATAGACCAGCATCAAGGAGACGAGTATCTCGTTGGTGCCGAAGCGGACCCTGAGAATGGCCGGGATCATCGCCCAGGCCCAGCCGCCCAGGGCCCCGGCGACCGCCATGAGCGGAAAGACGTACCAGGCGTCGAGCGGGTAGAAGGCCAGCCCCACGGCCGCCCCGGTCAGCGCGCCGACGATGTACTGCCCCTCGGCGCCGATGTTCCAGATGCCGGCGCGAAAGCCGAGGCTGAGCCCGACGGCGATCAGCACGAGCGGCGCGCCCTTCATCAGCATCTGCGGGCGGTAGTAGAAGGCGAACTCGCCGAAGAGCGGCTCCCAGAAGATGATGCGGATCGCGGCGACCGGGTTTTCGCCCAGGCTGGCGAACAGCGCGCCGCCCGCGATCATGGTGATCGCCACCGCCAGCGGCGGGGTCGCCCAGGCCCAGAGCCGCGACGGCTGGGGGCGGCGCTCGACCCTCAGCATGGTGTCGGTCCCGCGCCGTAAGCGTGGCAAGGTTGCTCCGTTGAACGGATGCCGGTGTCGTCAGCGCTCCCGGTCGCGATTCGAAACAAGGGTGGCGCCGGCCCGCGGGGGGGCGCGATAGCGCCGCCCCGGGGGGGCGGGCCGGCGCTGCCCGGCGTACCGCCGGGCGAGCACCATTTCATGAGTGCCGGGAAATCCGGGCATTCCAATCGCCACGACAAAGCGATCCCTGCGGGGTAATTGCCGCCGGCAAGAAGAATCCGGGTCCGCTCAGCCATGCGCCACCTCCATGCCGTGGGCGCCGCCCATCATCAGGCCGATCTCCTCGGGCGACAGGCTGGCGGCGTCGCGGATGTCCGAAAGCCGCCCCTCGTTCAGCACCCCCAGCCGGTCGGAGATTTCCATCAATTCGTCGAGGTCCTGGCTGATGCAGATCACCGCCGTGCCTTGTGCCGCCAGGTCGATCAGCGCCTGCCGGATGGCGGCGGCGGCGGCGGCATCGACGCCCCAGGTGGGCTGGTTGACCGCCAGCACCTCGGGGCGTTGCAGCACCTCGCGGCCGATGACGAATTTCTGCAGGTTGCCGCCCGAGAGCGCCCGCGCCGCCGTATCGGGGCCGGGGGTGCGCACGTCGAAGCGCTCGATGATGCGGCCGGCAAAGGCGCGCATCCGGTCGCGGCGCAGGAACCCGCGGGCGAGCAGCCGCTCGCGCTGGGCGCCGGTCAGCAGGGCGTTTTCAGAAAGGCTCATCTCGGGCGCGGCGGCGTGGCCCAGCCGCTCCTCGGGCGCGCTCAGCAGCCCCAGCCGGCGCCGCGCCGCCGGGCCCAGCCGGCCGATGGGCCGGCCGGCCAGGCGGATGGCGTCGGCGGGTGCCGGCAGTTCGCCCGAGAGCGCGGCCAGCAATTCGTCCTGGCCGTTGCCCGCCACCCCGCCGATCCCGAGGATTTCGCCCGCGCGCACGGTGAGGTGGATGTTGCGCAGCCCGGTGCCGAACGCGGCGGGCGAGGCCGCCGACAGCCCCGACAGGTCGAGCACGACACCCCCCGGCGCACGGCCCGGGCGGGCGGGGGCGGCAAAGGCGGCCCCGACCATGGTCTCGGCCATCTCGCGCGCCGAGGTCTCGGCCGGGCGGCATGTGCCCACGACCCGCCCGCGCCGCAGGATCGTGGCGGTATCGCACAGCGCGCGGATCTCGTGCAGCTTGTGCGAGATGTAGAGGATCGCCACGCCCTCGTCCCTGAGCTTGCGCAGGGTCTGGAAAAGGATGTCGACCTCCTGCGGGGTCAGCACCGAGGTGGGCTCGTCCATGATCAGCAGGCGCGGCTCCTGCAACAGGCAGCGCACGATCTCGACCCGCTGGCGCTCGCC
>CAZNMK010000309.1:0-4059 GCA_964574045.1 uncultured Roseovarius sp.
CCGGTCTCGCGGCTGGTGTATTCCACCACCCGGGTGCGGATCGGGCTTTCCTCGATCATGGCGGCGAATTCGAAGGCATCCATGTCGGCCATGCCGCCATCGGCGTGGCGCGCCCCGAGATAGCGGCGAAAGAGCGCGTACTGCTCTTCGGTGGCCCAGGCCGAGGTGGCCCGCCGGTCGAGGTGGCGGTTGCGGCGCAGGGTGCGCCTCTGGCCCTTGGACGTGGAAAAGGCCGCCACGTCGATGCGCGCCGACAGGCACGCCGCGCAATCGGCGCAGGACGGCCGGTAGAGCACGTTCTGCGACCGCCGGAAGCCCTGTTTCGACAGGCCGTCGTTCAGGCGCTGCGCCTCGGGACCCTGCAGGGCGGTAAAGAGCTTGCGTTCCATCCGCCCCTCCAGATAGGGGCATGGCTGGGGCGCGGTCACGTAGAACTGCGGCGCGATCGGCAGGGTGTGGCGCATAAGGTCTCGTCATTCTCGCTTCGGGCAAAAGATAACAACGATACCCGCACCCGCCAAGCACGAAAGCGCCGCGAAATCAGGTTGCGGCGCGGCGATTGAGCGCGACCGTTCCCAGCGCGAGATCGCTCAGCCCCTGGCCGCGGGCGGTGGTCAGCATCAGCACGACCGACACCGCCTGCAGCGGAAAGATCGCACAGGAGACGGTAAAGCCCAGCGTGTGCAGAAACGCCATGCCGAGGTCGAAGCGCGCGCCGGAAACGGTGCGGAACTCGATCGCCGTCAGCCGCATCCCCCAGGTGGCCGATCCGCGCGCCAGCGTCGCCACGCGGTAGGCAAAGCCCACGACCAGCATCAGCGCGGGAAAAAAGAACAGCCCCGCGAACGCGGTGAAGGGCAGGATCAAGAGACACAGAACCGCGACCAGGACGGTATCGGCGACCCAGGCGATCAGCCGTTTGGCCGGGACATCGGCATAGAAATCCGGTTGCGTCAGCGGATCGGGGATATGCCAGGTATAGTCGCTCATGGCGCCGTCCATAAAAGCAGCCGCCGGTGCGGGCAAGCCCGCACCGGCGGGGGTGCCAGTATCAGCCGGCCCTGGGGGTGTCGGCATCGTCGTCGCCTTCGCCCTGCGGCGCGGCGGCGGCGCGGGCGCGCTCGTCCATGAACTGGTCGAACTCGGCCTTGTCGCGGGCATCGCGCAGGCGCTGGAGGAAGGCCTCGAAATCGGCCTGTTCGCGTTTGAGGCGCGCCAGCGTATCGGCCCGGTAGGCGTCGAAGGCGGTATTGCCGGTGGCGCGGCCGGGGCCGGCGGCGCGATGGCCGCAACTGCGGCCCCAGTGCTGACGGGAGGATGAACAGGTCATTTTCTTGCTCCAGATCATGTAGGCGAGAAGGGCGAGGCCGAGCGGCCAGAAGAGGACGAACGAGACGACCATCGCGGCGATCCAGGCGCCCTTGCCCTTGCTGTCGAGCCACGCCTCGGCGCGGGAGAGCCAGCCGGAAAAGCCCGTGGCGCGGGGAGAGGAAGAGGCGAGCGTGCTCATGCGGGGGATCCTTTCGGGGCTTCGCGGGTTTCGCGTTTCAGGTTCGATGTGAATGCCTTTCACATCAGATCAGATCGGCACCGCGGCGCGAGTTTGCAAGAGGCGATGTAAAGGTTTTTCACATTACTTGTTCAGACACCTGTTTTGCAACGGGAATTTATGGACTCTGCCTGGACTGCCGGCCGGGTCGCAGAAGCGAATTTCAGGCGGTGAAATCCGCCTGTCGCGCCCCCGAAAGGCGCAGCAGGTCGGCCGGGGCGGCGGGAAAGACGTGCCGGGGCGTGCCGGCGGCGGCCCAGACGACCTCGAATTCGCTCAGCCGGGGGTCGAAAAAGGCGCGCGGCGGGGTCAGGTGGCCGATGGGGGCGACGCCGCCGATCACGAAACCGGTCTGCGCGCGGATGAGCGCGGCGTCGGCCTTGTCCAGCGGCTCGCCCGCCAGCGCGGACGCCTTTTCCGGGTCGACCCGGTTTCCGCCGGCGGTGATGAAGAGGATCGCCGCGCCACTCTCGTGCCCGCGAAACACGATCGACTTGGCGATCTGGTCCAGCGAGCAGCCGATCAGATCGGCCGCGGCCTGTGCCGTTGCCGCCTGACCCACCTCCGTGGGCGTGCTGCCGACGCCGCCATCGGCAAGCGCGCGGATGACGCGTTTGAGGCTCCTGGACATGCGAACCGCTCCTTTGTTGTGACTGCCCCGCTCCAGCGCACAGTTGACAGTTATTCAAGTGCCAGATCGAAATATTGCGGGAAAGTCCATACCAACGTCGCCTTCGGCGCCTTCCCGCGGGCGCGTGCCCGGCCCGCAAGCGGGCCGGACGGAGTGAAATCAACCGATCGCCCGCAGGATGCTGGATGGCGTGCCAGATCGCCAGCCCTATCCGGGCACCTGGTTCCTGAGGAAATCCCGTCGGGATTGCGGGCTTGCCGGTCAGCTGAGGGCGCAGGCCAGCCGAAATAGCGGACGCCATGGCGTGACGGCGACAGGTTGTCGGACGGCTTCATGGGCGCGGCGCGCAACTCCGTGTCGCACCTGCCTGTCCAACTCTCAAGTCATTGATCTAGCGTCAAATGGCGGAGAGACAGTCCGGATGTTGTTATGTATCATTGCTTTAAGTGATTGTTTCTGGTGGAGGAAAGCCTGCTGAGTGCTGCAGCTTGTGCAGCAAAGTGTGCAGCAGATCGGGGCAGATACGACTCGCGTCGGTTCTTCATCGAACACGTCCTGGCTGATATGACCTGCGGGCGCAAGGAGATGAAGCGGTACATTCAGTTCCGAACCCAGCCACGGAAGCTGCCGGTGGTCTTCAGCGTCGAGGAGGTGTCCGACATCCTGATGGCAGCGCCCGGGCCGGGGTTGAAGTATCGCGCCGCTCAGCATCAGCTGCGGTGCCGGGCTCCGAACTGCCGAGGTCTGCAACCACAAGATCGGCGACATCAACAGCGACCGGATACTGATCCATGTCGAGCTGGGTCCCGCGACCTGCTCGGCGAGGTCGGGCAACGGCCGGGCTGTCAGAACGTTTCCGCGACCTCCACCAGCAAACCGCGCATACTGTTCGCTACCGACTCCATTGCGCTGATCTCGACCCCGCCCTCGATCTCGCGCAGGAGGACGTTGCAGGGCAGCATCGCGCCCACCCGCGGCTCGATGCCGATGGCCCGATGCGCCATTTCGGGGTTGCAGGCGCCGAGAATGCGGTAGCCCGGCATCTCGACATCGAGTTTCTTCTTCATCGTCGCCGCAACGTCGATTTCGGTCAGCACGCCGAAACCCCGCCTGGACAGTGCCTCGCGCGCGCGGCTGTCGCGCGCGGCTGTCGACGGCGTCGAGGGTGGCGTCGGGTACGGTTCGATTGATCGTGCAGGACATCGCAGTTCCTTTCCGCTCATTTGCGCAGATACTTGATCAGCGCGGCGATGGCCAGAATCAGGAAAACAAGGACGAGAAGGCCGAAGACCCAGCTCAGCCCCATTCCGAAACCCATCCCGTGGCCCCATCCGTCGCCATACATCGCGGTTTCCTCCTGTCACGCCGCGGCGCACAACCCTGGCTGCACCGCTGATCATCATGTTGTCCGGGCATTGTCCCGTACCGGCGGGACAGGCGCCACCGACACTCGTGTCCGGGACCGGGCACAGGCCACCTCCGGCATCCGACGCTTTGATCCGGGCGGCGCTTGATCCGCGCCATGATCGAGACAGTCCCGCAAACCCCGGCGAGCCGTAATCGTCGTCACGTCGATTTGATCAGCGTCAACGACAAGGCGCTCTCGCGGTTCGATGGTGGTCGCGACGCAGTGCGCGGGCTGAATGGCAACGTATCCGGGGTTTGATCATGCATATTCGAACAATCACCGTTGCGGCAACGCTTCTCCTCGCGATGGCCGCGGGGCCGCCCTCATTCGCGCAGGACGACAAAAAGCCCGACCTGGCCGGGATCACCGCGGCCTATCTCGCCTCGCCCCATGCCGACCGCACCGCCGAGGCGTTTCGCCACTGGGACAGCGAGGAAGAGCGCGCCGTGCCCGGCGAATGCGCGACCTGCC
>CAZNMK010000310.1:0-4057 GCA_964574045.1 uncultured Roseovarius sp.
TCTGGATTTCCGATCCCACCGGCGGGCTGACCAATATCCGCGGCAATGTCTACCTGGCGCTTTGGGATGCGTTCCGCGAAAACGGCATCTCGATCCCCTTCCCGCAGCGCGAGGTGCGCCTGCTGGAGGACGACACCGCCCCGGATGCCGGGCGCGGCGCCGGATCGCCGGCGGCACCGGCAGGCGGAAACTGACGCCCGGGCACCCGTGGCGCAAAATCGCCACGCTGCCGCTTGTCGTATTCCGATTCATTGAAATATCGCGCTACGGTTGTTACCTTTCTGTCAGGCCCGGCACCGGGGCGGATCGGTGCATAACAAAGGAGGACGATGTCCTGTCTTTCACGGCTGACGCGGCAATGGCCGCCGACCCTGCGGCGCAAGGCATGGCGCCCGCGATGACCGCAACGAGCGAAGCGCAGCTCACGCGCATCCTTTCCTCACTCGACGAAGACAAGGCCGAAGAGATCGTGCAGATCGACCTGCGCGGCAAGACCGCGATCGGCGACTACATGGTGATCTGCTCCGGCCGGTCGAACCGTCACGTCACCTCGATCTCCGAAAAGCTGGCCGAGCGGCTCAAGACCGAGCTTGGCGTTCGCACCAAGATCGAGGGCAAGGATGCCGGCGACTGGGTGCTGATCGACACCGGCGACGTGATCGTCCATGTCTTCCGTCCCGAGGTGCGCGCCTTTTACCAGCTTGAAAAGATGTGGCTGCCCAGCCAGCAGGCCGCGACGCTGCAAAGCTGAATGCGCATCCATGTCTGCGCCGTGGGCCGGCTGCGTTCCGGCCCCGAGCGTGAGTTGTGCGACGACTATCTCGCGCGCTTCGGACGCACGGGGCGGCCCCTGGGCCTGGGCCCGGCCGAAATCCGCGAAGTCGAGGACAAAAAGGGCGGCGGACGCGCCGCCGAGGCCGCGCTGCTGGATCGCGCCGTTCCGGCGGGGGCCGCGCGGGTGGCGCTGGACGAGCGCGGCCGCATGCTGTCGTCGCCCGACCTGGCCGAATTGCTGGCCCGCTGGCGCGACCAGGGCCGGGCCGATGCGGCGTTCCTGATCGGCGGCGCCGACGGGCTCGACCCCGGCCTGCGGCAGGGCGCCGACATGGCCATCTCGTTCGGGCCGATGGTCTGGCCGCACATGCTGGCGCGCGCGATGCTGGCCGAACAGCTCTATCGCGCGGCGGCGATCCTGGCGGGCACGCCCTATCACCGCGCCTGAGGCCCGCGGGCCGCAATATGTAGCGATAAATCGGAATCGGTTCGACGACGGGCGGGTCGCCGCGCAATGTTTGCGCAAAACGGTTTTCCCTCCGCCCGGCGAGGCGGTATAGATTTTTGCAGCGGGTAGGATTCACTCGCTTGAGACAGAGGGCATGCGCCCGTCCGGGTGGGCGCGAATGCGCCCGCCAAGGGGCGGGCGGTTGCATGCCCGGTCCGCAAGCGGGCCGGACGGAATGACTTCAATTGGATGCAACACGCCATAAAAAGCCGCACCACTGGCAGGAGCGATCATGAGCGTACCCAAACCCGTCATCCTGTGCATCCTCGACGGCTGGGGGCTGTCGGAGAGTACCGAGGCCAATGCCCCGGCGCTGGCCGATACCCCCAATTTCGACCGGCTCTGGTCCGGCTGTCCGCATGCCACGCTGATCACCCACGGGCCCGATGTCGGCCTGCCCGAGGGGCAGATGGGCAATTCCGAGGTCGGGCACATGAACATCGGCGCCGGCCGCGTGATCGAGATGGACCTGCGCCGCATCGACCGCGCGATCGAGACCGGCGCCTTCGCCACCCTGCCGGGAATGGTCCGCTTTGCCGACAAGATGCAGAAGAGCGGCGGCACCGCGCACCTGCTGGGGGTGCTGTCGGATGGCGGCGTGCATTCGCACATCGCCCACATGATCGCCGCCGCCCGGGCGCTGACCGAACGCGGCATCCCGGTGGCGATCCACGCCTTTACCGACGGGCGCGACGTGGCGCCGGTGTCGGCCAAGTCCTATCTCGAGGCGCTGCGCCGGTCGCTGCCCGAGGGCGCCTTCATCGCCACCGTCTCGGGGCGCTATTACGCGATGGACCGCGACAACCGCTGGGAGCGGGTCGAACTGGCCTATCGCGCGCTGGCGCTGGGCGAGGGCTATACCGCCGGGACCGCCACCGACGCCATCGCCGATGCCTATGGCAAGGGGCGGACGGACGAATTCATCAAGCCGCGCGTGCTGGGCGACTACCGCGGCATGAAGGACGGCGACGGCATCTTGTGCCTCAATTTCCGCGCCGACCGGGCGCGCGAGATCCTCGCCGCCTTCGCCGACCCCGACTTCGACCGCTTCGACACCGGCCGCCGGCCGCAATTCGCCATCGTCAGCGGCTTCACCGAGTATTCGCGCCGGCATTCCGCCTATATGGACTGCATCTTTCCCGACGAGCGCCCGGTCAACACGCTGAGCGAATGGGTCGCCCGCCACGGCCGGCGCCAGTTCCACGTCGCCGAGACCGAGAAATACCCCCATGTCACCTTTTTCCTCAACGGCGGCAAGGAATCCCCCGAACCGGGCGAGGAACGCTACATGGCCCCCTCGCCCAAGGTCGCGACCTACGATCTCGCGCCCGAGATGTCGGCCGCCGAGGTGACCGATCACGTGGTGGCCGCCATCGAAGACGGGTTCGACCTGATCGTGGTCAACTATGCCAATCCCGACATGGTCGGCCATACCGGCGATCTGGCCGCCGCCGTCGCCGCGTGCGAAGAGGTCGACCGCGGGCTGGGCCGGGTGCTGGAGGCGCTGAACCGCGCCGGGGGCGCGATGATCGTCACCGCCGATCACGGCAACTGCGAGACGATGATCGACCCCGCCACCGGCAGGCCGCATACCGCGCACACCACCAACCCGGTGCCGGCGATCCTGGTCGGAGGTCCGGCGGGCGCGGGTCTGAAATCGGGACGGCTGGCCGATCTGGCTCCGACGGTGCTGGCGCTGATGGGGCTGCCGAAGCCGCCCGAGATGACCGGCGAGAACCTGTTGTCATGAGGCTGCCCGCGGCGGTCCTGGGCCTGCTGCTGGCCGGTCTGGCCGCAAGCGCGGTCGCGGCGCAGGACGCCGTCGACCCCGCGCAGGCCGCCCGCGCCGCCGCGCAGAGGCTGGCCGAGGCCGGCGAGATGGCCGAGAACGCCGAGGGCGCGCGCAACCGCGTCCGCGCCCTGACCGAGGCGATCCGCGCCTATGAGGACGGGCTCGAGGCGATGCGCGAGGCGCTGCGCCGCGCCGCCATCCGCGAACAGGCGCTGGCCCGCGAACTGGCTGCCCGCGACGACGAGATCGCGCGCCTTCTGGGGGCGCTGCAGGGTATCGGCGCCTCGCCGGCGCCGGTGCTGATGCTGCACCCCTCGGGTCCGGTGGGCACCGCGCGCGCGGCGATGATGCTGGCGGAGGTGACGCCGGCGCTGGAGGCGCAGACGCACGGTCTGCGCCGCGACCTGCAAGAGATCACGGTCCTGCGCGCGCTGCAGGAAAGCGCCGCCGCGAAACTGCGCGAGGGCCTGGAGAACGCGCAGGCCGCGCGCACGGCGCTGAGCCAGGCGATGGCCGACCGCACCGACCTGCCCCGCCGCTTTACCGAGGATCCGGTTCAGACCGCGCTGCTGGTCGCGTCGACCGAAACGCTCGAAGGTTTTGCCAGCGGGCTGAGCCAGATCGCCGTGAACGAAGCCCCCGGCAGCCTGCCGGGCATCGCCGAGCGCAAGGGCACGCTGCCGCTGCCGGTCAGCGGTACCGTTCTGCACCGCGCCGGCGAGGCGGACGCCGCCGGCATCGTCCGCCCCGGCATCGTGGTCGCCACGCGGCCGAGGGCGCTGGTCACGACCCCGGCGGCGGCGACGGTGCGGTATCGCGGGCCTCTGCTCGATTACGGCAACGTGATCATTCTGGAACCGCAGGCGGGCATTTTGCTTGTGATCGCGGGGCTGGATGTGGTCTATGGTGAGACGGGCGAGGTCCTGCCCGGCGGCAGCCCGGTCGGCCTGATGGGCGGCCCCGGGACCGGTGCCGACGGGCTG
>CAZNMK010000311.1:0-4045 GCA_964574045.1 uncultured Roseovarius sp.
CCTGCCCCAGCCGGATCGGGTCGATCTGGGCGCGGTAGCCGGTGATGACGCCGGTTTTCTCCAGCCGCCTGAGCCGCGCCTGGGTCGGCGATTTCGACAGCCCGATGGCGCGCGCCAGGTCGGTGATGCTGATCCGCCCGTCCCCGGCCAGAACGTGCAGAATCGCTCGGTCGAAGCGGTCGAGCCGGGACTGCTCTTCTTGCATCGTCTCTTGTGTCATTTTCGGGCTGTTCGACTTCAAACAGGGATTCTTCGGGAAATATACTCTGTCTGACGGTGATATGATAGGTCAATCCTCCTTGGCCCCGATAATGGAAGACCACCATGCCGAAAGACCTCGACCTGCGCCGCGAAATCGACCTGGCCACCTATGCCGACGAGGACGCGACGCTGCAGCGGCTCGTGGCGCTCGCCGATCTCGACGACGACGCCCGCGCGCACATCTGCCGGCGCGCCGTGGAACTGGTGCGCGACATCCGCAGCCAGTCGAGCCCCGGCCTGATGGAGGTGTTCCTCGCCGAATACGGGCTGTCGACCGAAGAGGGCATCGCGCTGATGTGCCTCGCCGAGGCGCTCTTGCGCGTGCCCGACGCCGAGACCATCGACGCGCTGATCGAGGACAAGATCGCGCCCTCGGACTGGGGCCGGCACATGGGGCATTCGACCTCGCCGCTGGTGAACGCCTCGACCTGGGCGCTGATGCTGACCGGCAAGGTGCTGAAGGACGAGGAGCCCGGCCCCGTGGGCCATCTGCGCGCCGCCATCCGCCGGCTGGGCGAGCCGGTGATTCGCACCGCGGTGGGCCGCGCGATGAAGGAGATGGGCCGCCAGTTCGTGCTGGGCGAGACCATCGAGGCGGCCATGTCGCGCGCCGCCGGGATGGAGAAGAAGGGCTACAGCTATTCCTACGACATGCTGGGCGAGGCCGCGCGCACCGAGGCCGACGCGACCCGCTATCACCTCGCCTATTCGCGCGCCATCACCGCCATCTCGGCCGCCGCCACGCATCGCGACATCCGCGACAACCCCGGCATCTCGGTCAAGCTGTCGGCACTCTTTCCACGCTACGAGGTGGCCCAGCGCGACCGGGTGATGGATGTGCTGATGCCGCGCCTGCGCGGTCTTGCGCTCCTGGCGCGCTCGGCGCGCATGGGGCTCAACATCGACGCCGAGGAGGCCGACCGCCTCGGGATTTCGCTCGACGTGATCGAGGCCACGCTTGCGGAGCCCGCGCTCGCGGGCTGGGACGGCTTCGGCGTGGTGGTGCAGGCCTATGGCCAGCGCGCGAGCCTTGTGCTCGATCATCTCCACACGCTGGCCGAGCGACTCGACCGGCGGATCATGGTGCGCCTCGTCAAGGGCGCCTACTGGGACACCGAGATCAAGCGCGCCCAGGTCGAGGGGGTCGCGGGCTTTCCCGTCTTCACCTCGAAGGCCGCGACCGACATCTCGTATATCGCCAATGCACGCAAGCTGCTGGGGATGACCGACCGCATCTATCCGCAATTCGCCACCCATAACGCGCACACGGCGGCAGCGATCCTCGAGATGGGGCAGGACCGCGACGCGTTCGAGTTCCAGCGCCTCCATGGCATGGGCGAGGCGCTGCACGACCTCATAAAGGCCGCCCAGGGCACGCGCTGCCGCATCTACGCGCCGGTTGGAGCGCATCGCGACCTGCTGGCCTATCTGGTGCGCAGGCTTTTGGAAAACGGTGCCAATTCGAGCTTCGTCAACCAGATCGTCGACGAGGACGTGCCCCCCGAAGAGGTCGCGCGCGACCCCTTCGAGGCGGTGGCCTGCGACACCCCCCGCCTGCCCGACGGCCCAGCCTTGTTCCTGCCCGAACGCAGGAATTCCAGAGGCTTCGACCTGACCCACCGGCCCACGCTGGACGCGATAGAGACCGCGCGCGGCCCCTTTGCCGGTCATCGCTGGCAGGCCGGCCCCATCCTTGCCGGCTCGTCCGTGCCCAGGCCTGCGCACGCCGCCGCCAATCCCGCCGACCCCGCCGACAGCCCCGGCGAGGTGGCCTTCGCCAGCGCCGCCGATATCGAGACCGCGCTGGCGGCCGCCGAACCGTGGCAGGCCACGGCCGCCGAGCGTGCCCGCGTGCTGAACCGGGTGGCCGACCTCTACGAGGAAAACCACGGCGAGCTCTTCGCGGTGATCGCGCGCGAGGCCGGCAAATCGCTGCCCGACGCGGTGGCCGAGCTGCGCGAGGCGGTGGATTTCCTGCGCTACTACGCGGCGAACGCGCCCGAGGCCACGCCCGTGGGCACCTTCGCCTGCGTCAGCCCGTGGAATTTTCCGCTGGCGATCTTTACCGGCCAGATATCCGCCGCACTGGCGGCGGGCAACGCGGTGCTGGCCAAACCGGCCGAGCAGACCCCGCTGATCGCCCATGTGGCGGTGCGGCTGATGCACGAGGCCGGCGTGCCGCGCACGGCGCTGCAACTGTTGCCCGGCGCGGGCGACGTGGGCGCGGCGCTGACCTCCGATCCGCGCGTCGGCGGCGTGGCCTTTACCGGCTCGACCGAGACGGCGCTCAGGATCCGCGCGGGAATGGCCGAAAACCTGGCCCCCGGCGCCCCGCTCATCGCCGAGACCGGCGGGCTGAACGCGATGATCGTCGATTCTACCGCCCTGCCCGAACAGGCGGTGCAGGCGATCGTCGAAAGCGCCTTCCAGTCGGCCGGCCAGCGCTGTTCGGCGCTGCGCTGCCTCTATGTGCAGGAGGACATCGCCGCAAGCTTCACCGAGATGCTGACCGGCGCGATGGACGCGCTGAGGCTCGATGTGCCCTGGCACCTGCATACCGATGTCGGCCCGGTCATCGACGAAGAAGCCCGCGCCGGCATCATGGCGCACATCCAGGCCGCGCGCACTGACGGCCGGCTCATGCACGAGATCAAGACCCCCAACGTTGGTACCTTCGTCGCGCCGACGCTCATCCGCGTCGACGGCATCGCCGATCTCGAGCGCGAGATATTCGGCCCCGTGCTGCACCTCGCGACCTTCCGCGCCGAGGAGCTCGACGCCGTGATCGCGGCGATCAACGCCACCGGCTATGGCCTGACCTTCGGCCTGATGACCCGCATCGACGACCGCGTTCAGCACGTCACCGAGCGGATGCGCGTCGGCAACATGTACGTCAACCGCAACCAGATCGGCGCCATCGTCGGCAGCCAGCCGTTCGGCGGCGAGGGCCTTTCGGGCACCGGGCCCAAGGCGGGCGGGCCGCACTACCTGGCGCGCTTCACCCGCCAGGCCGCGCCGATGCAGGGCAAAGCCTGGCCGGGCGAAGACAGCGGCGATCTCGCCGCCCGGCTGCGCGAGGCCAATACCGGCGCGGGCGAGCGGCTGAGCGATCTTGTCCTGCCGGGGCCCACGGGCGAATCGAACAGGCTCGGCAGCTATCGCCGCGACGCTCTCTTGTGCCTCGGCCCGGGCGAGGCCACGGCGCGCGCGCAGGCCGAGGCGGTGCGCGCCCTGGGCGGCGCCGCGGCAGAGGTGGCGGGCACGGTGGCGCCCGAGGCGCTGACCGGGCTGCAGGGGATATCCGGCGCGATCTGGTGGGGCGACGCGGACGAGGGCCGCGCCTATACGCGCGCGCTCGCCGCCCGCGAGGGTCCGATCCTGCCGCTGATCGCCGGCCTGCCCGACGCGGGACACATCGCGCATGAACGGCATGTCTGCGTCGATACCACCGCCGCCGGCGGTAACGCCGCGCTGCTGGGCGGGGCCGCCTGAGAGGTCGGCGCCGGGCCGGGCCCCGGCGAGGGATCGCTTGACGGGACACGGCTTTCGCCGCAGCCTGCTTCAATGTTCCCGATCCGCGATCACAACCCCTCGGGGCGCACGCCCTACGTGACCTGGGCACTGATCGTGGCCAATGTCGGCATATTCCTCGCCTACTGGCCGCTCTTCGACGACCCGCGCGCGCTGACACTGTTCTTTTACGACTACGCGATGGTGCCGGCGCTGGTGACGCATGAGGGCGCCTATTCCGGCATCGTCAGCTCGATGTTCCTGCATGGCGGCT
>CAZNMK010000312.1:0-4014 GCA_964574045.1 uncultured Roseovarius sp.
CGCGGCCAGATCGGCCCTGATCCGCGCCTCCTCGGCCGCCAGCCGGCGCATCCTCGCCGCCTCGGCGTCGCGGATCGCAGCGGTCAGGCGGGCCAGTTCCGCTGTCGCATCGCGCATCATCCGAAGGCCCGCGCGCGCAGGCGCATGCGCTCGGCAAAGCGGATCGCGGCGGCGACCGCCCGGTAATGCGCCGGCTCGATCTCGTCGCCGATGGCGGTGGTGGCATGGAGCGCCCGCGCCGTCGGCGGGTCGTGGCGTATCGGTACGCCCGCGCCCTGGGCCAGTTCGCGGATGGCATGCGCCACATGATCGGTTCCCTTGGCGACACAGACCGGCGCGGCGCCGGGCAGGCGCGACCATTTCAACGCCACCGCGTAATGTGTCGGGTTGACGATCACCACGTCGGCCTGCGGCACCTCGCGCATCATCCGGTCGGCGGCGATGCGCTGGCCGCGCTGGCGGCGCTCCTGCTTGAGATGCGGATCGCCCTCGTGGCTCTTGTGTTCGTCGCGCAGCTCCTTGTGCGACATGCGCAGGCGGCGGCGGTGGTCGAAATGCTGCCAGATCGCGTCGACCGCGCCGATGGCCAGGGCGACGGGCAGCACCACGCCGAGGAATTCCACCACCATCCGGGCCATCAGCGCGCCGATCAGATGCGGCTCGGCATGCAGGGCACCGGCCATGTCGGAAAGCCGGGCCGCCAGGAAAACGCCGAGAACCGCCGAATAGAGCAGCAGCTTGGCCAGGCTCTTGGCGAACTCGAAAAGGCCCGATGGCCCGTATTTGCGGCGCGCGTTCTGCACCGGGTCGATGCGCGACAGGCGCGGGCGCAGCTTGCCCGGCGCCACGACCAGCCCGCGCTGGCCGATCACCGACAGCAGCGCGAATGCCGGCGGCATCAGCAGAACCGCCGCGAGCGGGGCCGCCAGCGCGATCAGCAGGCCGCCCACCGGCGCGGCGGCCGGGCCGTCGAAGACGAGCCGCGACAGCGGACCGGCGCGCCCGATCAGCCCGGCCAGGACATCGCCCAGCCGCGTTGCCGACACGGCACCGGCGGACAGCAGCGCCAGCAGCAGCCCGCCATAGGCGGCGGCGGCGGTCAGATCGGCCGATCGGGCGATGTCGCCCTTCCTGCGCGCCTCGAGCAGCTTGTGCGGGGTCGGCTCGTGCGACTTTTCGGTGTCGTCGTCGCCCGCGGCCATCAGCCGTCCGCCAGCGGGTTGGCGACAAAGGCCGAAAGCGCCTCCATCCACAGGGTCAGCATCATCGGCGCCAGCAGCATCAGCAACGCCAGCCCGGCCCCGGTGATGACGGGCGCGCCGACAAAGACCACCATCAGCTGCGGCATCGCCCGGTTGACGATGCCGAGCGTCAGATTGTAGAGCACCGAGACGATGACGAAGGGCGCGGCCAGGGTGAAGGCGAGGCCGAAGGCATGCGCCACCCGCGCCACCCCCCACCCCGCGACCGCCGCCGCGGCGGGCGCCTGGCCGAGGGGAAAGAGGTCGTAGCTCAGGATCATCATCTGCGCCGCCCGCACATGCAGCCCCAGCGCGAACGCCAGCGCAAGGCCGCCCATCGCCAGGAAATGCCCCATCGCCGGCATCGGCTCGGCCCCGGCACTGCCGACGATCTGCGACAGCGACATCGCCTGCGCCGCCATCGCGCCGGCCGTCTGCAGGGCGATGAGAAAGAGCCGCAGCCCGATCCCGAGGAGGAGCCCGATCCCGGTTTCCGTCGCCAGCAGCCAATAGGGCGGCGGCAGCCCGGCAAGCGCCCCGCCGGGCCCCGCCGCGATCGCCGGCGCGGTGACGGCGGTCAGCATCGCCGCCAGCGCCAGGCGGACGCGCACGGGCACCCCCTGGTCGCCGAAACCGGGGAAAAGCGACATCACCGGCCCGACCCTCAGAAAAACGATGGCGTAGAGCCACAGCATCTGCCCGGCGAGGCCCGTCAGTTCGGCCAGCGCGGTCATCCCGGCACCACCCCCATCAGCGCCGGGCGCGCGTCGACGCCGATCTCCTCGAACGACAGGACCGGGTTGGCGATGCCCTTGGCGGCGAGCACGGTGCGCAGGAAGCGGCGCCTCAGGGTCGAGGTTACGATGGCGGGAAAGGCGCCCTCCTCGCCCGCTCTCGCCACCTGTTCGCGCACCCCCTGCGCAAGCGCGTTGAACATCTCCGGCGGCAGGGCGACATCGGGGCGGCCGCCGTCGCCCTCCATCTGGTAGGTCGAAAACCGCTCTTCCCAATCGGGTGCGAGCTGGATCAGCGGCAGGGTGCCATCCTCGCGCCGCAACCCGCCGACGATCTGGAAACCCAGCCGCTGGCGCACATGTTCGCAGATCGCCTCGGGCTGGGGGTGCCGCTGACGGGCCTCGGCCGTGGCCTCCAGTATCAGGGGCAGGTTGCGGATCGACACCTGCTCGGCCAGCAGGAGCCGCAGCACCGAATGCAGCAGGTCGCTGGGCACCCGGTCCGGGATCAGCTCTTCCAGCAGCTTGCGGTTGGCCCCGGCGCGCGCGGGGTCTGGCAGATCGACCATCTCGTCCAGCAGCCGGCGCATGGACTTCATCGTCAGAAGGCGGCTGAGGTTGCGCTTGATCACCTCCAGCAGATGGGTCGCCAGCACCTCGGCCGGGCGCACCAGCGTGGTGCCGGCGAGGGCGGCGGCGTCCTCGGCCCCGGCGTCGATCCAGCGGGCGGGGGCGCCGTAGACCGGCTCCGCCACCGCCTCGCCCGGCGGCAGGCCCGGGTTGGCGTCTGGATCGAGCGCCAGCACCCTGTCGGGCATCAGCCGGGCACGGGCCTGTTCGACCCCCTGGATGCGGATGACATAGGCGCCCGGGCCCAGCGACGGGTCGTCGGTGAGGCGTATCTCGGGCAGGATAAGACCGAATTTCGTGGCGATATAGCGGCGCATGTTGAGGATGCGCGCGTCGAGACCGGTACCGGGGTCGAGCGCCATCTGCACCAGGTCGGGCGCGAATTCGACATGCACGTCGTCGAGATCGAGTATCTCGCCCATCGACCGCTCGGGCGGGGCCGGCGGCGGCGCCGTTGCCGGCGCGGACCGCGCGGCGCGGTCGCGGCGATACACCCAGGCGGCCACCGCCCCCAGCCCGCCCCCGCCGAGGATGAAGGGCACGAAGGGCAGGCCCGGCACCAGCGCAAAAAGCGCCATCAGCACCGCCACCGTCGCCAGCGCCGCCGGGTGGCGGCCGAGCTGGGCGGCCAGTGCGAGATCGGTCGCGCCTTGGGTGCCGCCGCGGGCCAGCAGAAGCGCCGAGGCGATCGAGATCACCACCGCCGGGATCTGCGTCACCAGCCCGTCGCCGACGGTGAGGATGGCATAGGTCTCGAACGCGGTGGCAAGCGGCATGCCATGCACCACCGTGCCCATGACCAGCCCCATCACGAGGTTGAGCAGGGTGATCAGAAGGCCGGCGACGGCATCGCCCTTGACGAATTTCGACGCCCCGTCGAGCGAGCCGAAAAACGTGGTTTCCTGCTGCTCGCGCTCGCGCCGCTCCTTGGCCTCGGCGTGGCCGATGGCGCCGGCGGACATGTCGCTGTCGATGGCGAGCTGCTTGCCGGGCATGCCGTCGAGGGCAAAGCGCGCGCCGACCTCGGCCATGCGCGCCGCGCCCTTGGTGATGACCATGAAATTGACGATCAGCAGCACGCCGAAGACCACCAGCCCCAGGAACACGCTGCCGCCCATGACGAAGTTGGCGAATCCCTCGATCACGTCGCCGGCGGCGTCGGTGCCGGTATGGCCCTGGCCGATGATCAGCTTGGTCGAGGACACGTTGAGCGACAGCCGCAGCATGAGCGAGGCCAGCAGCACCGTCGGAAAGGCCGAGAAATCGAGCGGGCGCTCGATGAACAGCGTGACGGTGAAGATCAGGATCGCCAGCGCGAAGGACCCCGCCAGCCCGACATCCAGCACCCAGGCCGGCATCGGCAGGATCATCATCACGATCACCGCCATCAGCGCCAGCGCCAGCAGCAC
>CAZNMK010000313.1:0-3983 GCA_964574045.1 uncultured Roseovarius sp.
TCATCGCCATGACGCTGATCACCGCGCCGCTGGGCGTGCGGCTGGCGCATGCGATGAACCCGCGGCCGCTCAGGCGCGTGTTCGCGGTCTTTCTGCTGCTGGTCGCGGGCAACATGCTGCGCAAGGCGCTGGGATGGTAGAGGGGCTGCTGGCGCGGGGCTGGGCGCGGTTCCCGGCCGAGCCGGCGGTCGCCCGCTGGGCGGCCGCGGCGCGGCAGGCCGCGCGCGCCAGCGTCGCCGACCCTGCAGAGCGGGCGAAATGGCTGGTTTGCGAGGGCACCTGGTTCGTGGGCGTCGACGCCCTGGGCAGCGATGCCTCGGGCGATTTCGGCGCCGGCCCTCTGCCCGGCGCGGCGATCGCGGCGGCGCGCGCGCTTTACGGGCCGCTGCCGCTGCATCCGGCGCAGGTCTCGGCGGTCTGGCCGGGCTATCCGCGTCCCCGCAAGGGCGAGGGGCCGGGCGCCTTTCGCTACCGGCAACGGCGGGATGCGGCGCATGTCGACGGGCTACGCGCGGTGGGGGCGGACCGGCGGCGGATGCTGCTGGAACGCCACGCCTTCATCCTCGGCCTGCCGCTTTGCGACTGTGACGCCGGCGCAAGCCCGCTCAGCCTGTGGGAGGGCAGCCACGAGGTGATGCGCGCGGCATTCGCGCGGGCGCTGGCAGAGGTGGACGAGGCCGATTGGGGCAAGGTCGATCTGACCGGGGCCTATCAAGCCGCGCGGGCCGAGGCGTTCGAGACCCGCCGCCGCATCACCCTGACCGCGCCGCCCGGCGGGGCCTATCTGCTGCACCGCCTGACGCTGCACGGCGTCGCGCCCTGGCAGCCCGGCGCGCGGGCGCCGGCAGAGGGGCGCATGATCGCCTATTTCCGTCCCGAACTGCCGTCCGGCGGGCGCGGCTGGCTGGAATTGCCGTGACGCGAAAGAGCGCGGGGCTGCGCGGCCCATTCACCCGGCCGCACGGCCGGGCATTTCGCACCGGATCGGATGTGCTCCCGCCCCGGCCCCCGAGTCGGGGCCTTTCGTGCCGGTGGGACGGGGTCCCGGGTCAGTCCCGGGGCGCGCGGGGGTTTCCGATCGGATGCGACATGCGCCAGTGGCCGCCTCTGACAAGCGCCTGCCCGATGCTCTGTCTCGGGGGCCTTGTCGCCCGCGACCGACATCTCGAGGAATTCCTGATCGGAAAGAAGCGCCCAGGGCGCGCCACCACCCACTCAGCCCCGCGACAACCGCGCCGCGCGTCCGCCGCGGCGTTTTTTCAGCAGCGGCGCGCGGCCCGGCAGCGCCGCCGTGATCTCTTGGCGCTCCTGCCGGGTCATCCCCGACCAGCGCGAGATTTCATCGGTGGTGCGGTAGCAGCCGGTGCAGATGCCCGCCTCGGGATGAACCACGCAGACGCGGATGCAGGGGCTTTCGATTTCCGCACGGGTCCAGACGGGTATTTCGCTCACTGCTCTGTCCTCAGGTTCCGCAACCGGTCGAGTGCTCCTTGCAGGATATACGCCGCCGCGACCGCGTCGATAACCTCTTTGCGACGCTTTCGGGTCAAATCGGCCTCCAGGAGTGCCCTTTCGGCCGCCACCGTCGACAGCCGTTCGTCCCAGAACCCGATCGGCAGGTCGGTCAGCCGGGCGAGGTTGCGGGCGAACGCGCGCACCGACTGGCAGCGCGGTCCCTCGGACCCGTCCATGTTGCGCGGCAGTCCCAGGACGATGCCCGCCGCGCCGCGGCCCTCGGCGATGGCCAGGATGCGGGCGGCGTCGGCGGCGAAACGGGTGCGGCGGATGGTCTCGACCGCGCCGGCCGAGGCCAGCAGCGCGTCGGAGGCGGCGACGCCCACCGTCTTTTCCCCCGGATCGAGGCCGATGACCGGGCGCATCGGCGCCAGCGCGGCGGCGAAGGCGGCGATGTCGTCGTGGATCATTCGATGAGCCCCGCCCGGCGCGCGGCATCGGCGAGGATCGCCAACTCGTCTTCCTGCCCGGCAAAGGCGGCCTGAGCGGCGTCCCAGGCGGCCCGTGCCCGGCCGGGTTCGCCCAGCACGCCGTACGCGGAAATGAGGCGGGCCCACTCATCGGCGCTGCCGCCCTCGTTGTTCAGTCGTGCGGCCAGCCCCTCGACCATGCCGCGGATCATCTCGGCGCGCTCGGTATCGGTCATGTCGCCGGCGGCCTCGACCGCGGCGGCGCCGGGGCCGGTGGCCGCATCGTCCGGCGGCGGCAGCCGGTATTCGACGCCGGCACGCCAGGCGACCTCTTCGATCTGGTTGCGTATGAGCGGCACCCAGGGCGCGTCGGGCGGGCTGTCGCTCAGCAGCTGTTCCCAGGTGCGGAACGCGGCATCGGGGCGATCCACCTGCATCAGGTAGAGCCCCAGGTAATAGCGCGCGCGCGGCTCCGCCGGATCGCGTTCCAGCGCCGCGCGGATCGCCGCCTCGGCCTCGCGCGAGACATAGCCGCGCGCGGCAGACACCATCAGGTCGGCCAGCAGCCCGTATTCCCATGCCTGCGCGCTGTCGCCCTCGATCTCGATGATCCGGGCCTGGGCGGCATGGGCGGCCGTATAGTTGCCGAGCGCCGCCTCGTTGCGCACCAGCAGGCGCAGCCCGCGCAGGTCGCCGGGGCGTTCGGCCACCGCGGCGCGCAGCCGCTCGACCAGTTCGAGGTAGTCGGCGCTTGCCCCGGGCGGCGGGGCGGGGGCGGTAGCGGGCGCGCGGGCCTCGGCCGCGGCCTGGTCCAGCCGGTCGGCGCGGGCCGCGTCGGAGGCCGAGATACGCTGGGAAATCGGCAGGTCGGGGTAGCCGGGCGCGCCGATGCGGGCGTAAAGGAGCCCCGCGCCCGCCGTCAGCCCCGCCACCGCCAGCACCGCCACCGCCCAGCCGGCGGCGCGCGGCTGGGCGCCGCTTTCCCCGCCTGCGCGCAGTTTCGCGTCGGCGGCGAGGATGCGGCGCGATACCTCGGCGCGCATCCGTTCGGCCTCGTCCGCGCCGACGACGCCGCGTGCGCGGTCGCGTTCGACCTCGCGCAGCTGGTCGCGGTAGACCTGCAGATCGTAGGTCGCGGGCGGGGTGCCGCCGGTGCGGCCCGCGAGGCCCGCGCGCGCCAGTACCGCGCCGCAGATCAGCGCAAGGGCGATGACGGTAATCCAGAACAGCATGGCGTCTCCGTTGGCTGGGCCTCATGTAGCGGTGCGGCCGCGCGATAGGAAGGGGCAAGTGGTCACAACCTCGCGGGCCAAGGCGGCGGCACGGGCGCACGAACATGGGTGTCGCGAATCGAATGTTTTCTGCCGCGCAGGGTATCTTTCGTGGGGCCGGGATGGCGCATTACACTGTGCAGGATTGCCAGACCCGCGAATCCGAGAGCCCTGGGGAAGTCCATGAAACGCTATTCCGCCTTTGCCGTCGCCCGCGAAGCCCTGCGCTACCACCTGGGCTGGGAACGGGCTTGGGCCAGCCCCGAGCCGAAGCGCAGATACGACGCCATCATCGTCGGCGCCGGCGGGCACGGGCTGGCCACCGCCTATTACCTCGGCCGCAATCACGGCATCACCAATGTCGCGATCCTGGAAAAGGGCTGGCTCGGCGGCGGCAATACCGGGCGCAACACCACCATAATCCGCTCGAACTATCTGCAGGATGCCTCGGCGGCGATCTATGAAAAGGCCCGCTCGCTCTACGAGACGATGAGCCAGGACCTGAACTACAACGTCATGTTCAGCCCGCGCGGCGTGATCATGCTGGCGCAGACCGAGCACGAGGTCAGGGGCTACAAGCGCACCGCGCAGGCCAACGCGCTGCAGGGCGTTGCGACCGAGTTCATCTCGCCCGCGCGGGTCAAGGAGATCGTGCCGATCATCAACCTCGACGGGCCGCGCTATCCGGTCCTCGGCGGGCTGTGGCAGGCGCGCGGCGGCACCGCGCGGCATGACGCGGTCGCCTGGGGCTATGCCCGCGCCTGCTCGGACATGGGCATGCACGTCA
>CAZNMK010000314.1:0-3972 GCA_964574045.1 uncultured Roseovarius sp.
CAACGGCCAGCTTTGCCAGATTCGAAGAACCGATCCGCCTTCTCGGACCTCTCCACAAAGCCCTCTTCCTCCTCCTGCTTGGAAACCTCATCGAAGCTTGCGAAGCGCACGGCCTTGTCCAGTCTTTCCGGATCTACAGGAATACCTGCGTGTCTTAACATTGCGGCAAAACTGTCGTGCGGCCTCGCTAACATGTCCTCGTAACGAAACGCACGCACGGGAATTCTACTCCGCGCGCACCAACTCGCAGCATGCCCAGACCATGATCCCACAAATTCTGTTGCATATTCATTTGTCGCCGGTATCAGGAAATCGTCGCGTGACATGAGCTCCACTGTTCGCTCAACCGTATGGCCAAAATGCTTCGCAAACGACAACGAGACGTCGAGCGGATTTCGGATGATATAGATTGCACATCGGGTAAACTGTGGCGGGATAAGATCAACCCCGAATGCAACTGCATTCGCGTTGTGAGTCTTGATATAATTGATTGATGCACCGTTGTTGGCGATGGCGCTGAGGACTCGAGAACGTAAACCCAAAATTTCGTTCTTATCATGCGGATCGACTGGGTGTCCGGCAATTTTTTGATATGTATACAAGCCAGAATCAGCAAATCCGAATTTGTTCACCTGATTGATGGACAGCGGCGTTTCCTGATTGGCAAAATAGTTCGCCATGAAAATCCGCGTCCAGGTGTTCCCCGACTTGGGGTAGGACGCCAGCCAGACGATGCTCTTGGGCGCGCTCATGCGATTGATCCGAAATTGCCGCTCGGAAACGTGCCTATCCGCTCGGCCGGCGGGGGGCAAGTCCGGGGCGTTGCGGTCGCCCGACCGAATGCCCCGGCCCGACCCCCGAGCCGGGGCCTCGCAGTCCAGGCAGGTCAGGCCCCGGGTCGTGCCCGGGGCGGAGGCCGCAGACCGATCCGGCGCGGCACGCCGGCGTTTCCGGCGCAAACGAAAACGGGGGGGCTTTCGCCCCCCCGCCTGTCCGAACGTTCCGGAGCTCAGAAGCTCAGGTTGATCGCGGAGCCGAGGATGGTGCCCTCGACTTCGGCGCCGGCAAAAATGGCAGCCGGGGCTTTCAGGTCGCGGCTTTCGTGCACGACGTAGATGTCCCAGTCGACGCCCGGTCCAAGCGCCCGGCTGGCACCGATGCGATAGGCTTCGCGCTCGATCTTGACGCCCGCAATGACCGCACCAGCGGTGTTCAGATCGCTTTCCGACTGATAGGTCAGAGCTTCAAACGACCACGGGCCGGCGGTGTCATAGGTCACACCAAGGCTCCAGCCTTCCGAGTCGCCGATGGTGGCGATACCGGTCGGGGCCAGGGTTTCGTCGTTGTCGTTCTCGGCATAGCTGCCGCCGACGGTGAAGTTGCCGAAGCCGACCTGGAAGCCGATACCCCAGGTTTCGAAGTCAGACGCACCGGCAGCAAGGCTAGGCGTGTCGCCGGTACCCCAGCGGGCCGACAGGGTGACGTCGGTCGAGCCGAAGGTGTTGGAGTAGTTCACACCGATGTCGAAGACATCCGACAGAACCGCGTTGGTGTTGATGCTGAAGGTGCTACCGGCGTTGACCGCGGCGGTCGGCGCATACGAGATACCCACGGTCAGGCCGTTGAAGTCCGGCGTGTAGTAGGTGATCCGGCTGACGTCGTTGTTGCCACCAACCTCGGTGTAGGCCGACAGGCC
Organism: uncultured Roseovarius sp.; assembly: GCA_964574045.1. Taxonomy (GTDB): domain Bacteria; phylum Pseudomonadota; class Alphaproteobacteria; order Rhodobacterales; family Rhodobacteraceae; genus Roseovarius. The sequence goes on from CAZNMK010000314.1 coordinate 1,697, forward strand.
CGCCTGACGGAACGGCAGGGCGGTGAAGGCCGAGCCGGTCGCGGCGAGGAAGGCAGACAGAACCGCGTCAACACCGGTGTAGGGGATGAAGGTCGAGGTCGACGGCGAGTTGATCGACATCGAGGTCACTTCGGGCGCGGCGGTCATCAGCTTGTAGCCGGCCGAGTTCTCGTTACCCACATCCAGGCGGCCGAAGGTGTCGCTCCACATCGAGGCGTAGGATTCGTCGATGAACGGACCGCCGGTGGTGTTGCCCTCGAGCTGGATGTTGATGCCGAAGGTCATCCCGTTGTCGAGCGTCACGCTCGGCGAGAAGATGATCTCGGGGTTGGTGTGGATGTCCAGACCATCGCCTTCCCAGCTTACACCGGGGGTGAGAAGGGAAATGAGCCCGTTGGTCGAGATGTCGCCGAGGGCGACGTGGGTGTTGAAGAACCCGCCCCAGTCCAGGTTCCAGTCCTGGGCTGCTGCGGGCGCAGCGGCGACGCCAAGGGCAATCGCGCTGGTGCAGAGAAGTTGCTTTTTCAAGGTTGTCCCTCCTAGGTCAAGCAGAAGAGTTTCAAGTTCCACCGCACCAGAACAATGACACGGCTTGGAAATGGAATGGGCCAAATGCCCCGCCGCTGTCAACGCGGCCCCATTTCGGGCGGCGCTTGTTGCCCCGGATGTGACGTATTGATCACACAGTTCCGGCCCGCCCGGCGGCAATCCGGCCCGGATTCGCGGAAATCCCCGATTTTTCCTGATTTCGCGGCCCGATGCCCGGCCGGGCCGGCGCCGCGCGAAAGCGGGGATTCGCCCCCCGAAAGGGCCCCGGAAACGGGTGCCCGCCGGCCGTTTCCGGCCCCCGATTCCGGCCGTTTCAGGGTGCCCGGCCAGCCCCGGATTCGCCCAGGCTCTCGACCTGCTCCAGCAGCGCCTCGGCGCGCCGCAGCGCCGCCCCGGCGGCCATCAGCAGCTGCGGCAGGACCAGCCATTCCAGCGTCCACGAGGCGCCCGAACGTTCCTGCTCGTGATCGAGCGCGAGGTGCATCCCCGCGACCAGCACCGAGGCATAGCGCCCCAGCCCGACCAGGATTTCGGCGCCCACCGGGTTTTTCTTGTGCGCCATCGCCGACGAGGTGCCGCCGCCCGCGATGCGCGCCGCGTCCACCCCCTGCTGCGCCATCAGGGCAAGGTCGTGACCCATCTTGCCGAGGCTGCCCGCCACCATCGACAGCCAGCCGGCAAGCTCGGCCAGGCCGCTGCGGTCGCCGTGCCAGGCACGGCCGGGCTCCGCGAGCCCCAGCGCGGCCGCGACGTGGCGGGCGATTTCCCCGCTCTTGCCGTGAAAGGTGCCGCGCGTCCCCACGGGCCCGCCCATCTGCAGCCGCATCAGCCGCGGCCGCAGCTCCGCCAGCCGCGCGCGGTGATCCGCGAACGGGTGCCGCCAGGTGGCGATGCGCGCGCCCATCGTCACCGGCAGCGCCGCCTGCATCCGCGTGCGCGCCATCAGCGGCCGCGTGCCGAAACGCGCCTCGAGTTCCTCGAGCAGCGACACGACGCGGCCGATACGGCCTTCGAAATCCTCGACGATATCGCCCAGAGCCAGCACCGTTGCGGTATCCACCACGTCCTGCGACGTCAGCCCGTCATGCAGCGCCGGATGCAGCGCCTCGGGCACCTGCCCGCGCAGCTGGCGCACCAGCCCCGGCACCGGCGCGCCGTCGGCGGCCGAATCGGTCGCCAGCCTGGCGGTGTCGATCCCGGCCGCCTCGATCGCGCGCGCGGCCGCCTCGGCCATCTCCGCGGACACATGCCCCACCGCCCCAAGGGCGCGGGAATAGGCGGCCTCGACCCGCAGCATGTCGGCGATCTGGCGCGCCTCCGACAGCCGCGCCGCGGTGGCGGCGTCGCCCGCCATGGCCTGCATCCAGCCGCCGGGGGCGTTCACATTGCTCATACCGCATCCTCCAGTCCCAGAATGGCGCGCGCCTCGGCCGGGCTCGCGACCGGGCGGCCGTGTTTCGCGCACAGTTCCGCCGCCCGGCGCACCAGCGCCGCGTTCGAGGGCGCCAGCCGGTCGCGGTCGAGCCGGACATTGTCCTCGAGCCCGGTGCGCGTGTGCCCGCCCGCGGCGATGGCCCATTCGTTGACGACGATCTGCCCCGCCCCGATCCCGGCGGCGCACCACTGCGCGTCGGGCGCGCGCTCGCGCATGATCCGCACATAGAAATCGAACACGTCGCGGTCGACCGGCATGGCGTTCCTGACCCCCATCACGAACTGGACGTAGA
>CAZNMK010000315.1:0-3962 GCA_964574045.1 uncultured Roseovarius sp.
CGCGCCGATTACGACCAGACCCACACGCCGATGTTCCACCAGGTCGAGGGGCTGGCGATCGACACCGACATCTCGATGGCCAACCTCAAATGGTGCCTCGAGGAGTTCGTCAAGGCGTTCTTCGAGGTCGACGATGTCGAGCTGCGCTTTCGCGCCTCGCATTTCCCGTTCACCGAGCCCTCGGCCGAGGTCGACATCCGCTGCTCGTGGGAGGGCGGCACGCTCAAGGTCGGCGAGGGCGACGACTGGCTCGAGATACTCGGCTCCGGCATGGTCCATCCCAAGGTGCTGATGGCCGGCAACATCGACCCGGCCGCCTGGCAGGGCTTCGCCTTCGGCGTCGGCATCGACCGCATCGCGATGCTGAAATACGGCATCCCCGACCTGCGGGCGTTTTTCGAATCCGACCTGCGCTGGCTGCGGCATTACGGGTTTGCCGCCCTCGACGTGCCGACGCTGCATGGCGGGTTGTCGCGGTAGCCCGCGCGCCCGCCTCAGACGGCGCGCTTCGGCCGCGCTTGACTTGAGCGTCATACGACGGAACCCTGTGGCAGCGGCAGCGAGCGACGGGGGAGCGGATGGCGATCTTCACGCAGGAAAACCGGCAACGCACGGCGCGCTCGCGGCGCATATACGCGGCTTACGAGATCGCGCGCACCTGCGTCGACTTCCTCGCCGCGATCTGTTTCCTGATCGGCTCGGTGCTCTTCTTCTGGCCGGCGTTCGAGACCCGCGCGGTCTGGCTTTTCGTCATCGGCTCGGCCTTCTTCTGCCTCAAGCCCACGATCAAGCTCGCACGCGAGGTGCACTTGTGGCGCTACGGCCATCTCGACGCTCTCGCGCGGCGGAGCGAACGATGAGCGCAACGACCGCGCAGGGCGCCGCCCCCCCGCCATTCATCTTGCCGAAAATACTCAAAGCCGCGCCCGCCGCGCTCGCCGCCGCCGGCGGGCTGGCGATCGCGCCCGGCCGGGCGCTCGCCCACGCCTCGGAACAGGGCTTCGTGCTGCTCTTGCCCACCGACGTCTACATCGCCGCCGGGGTGGCCAGCGTCGCGCTGACGGTGCTGCTGATCGCCCTTCTGCCCCCCGGCGCGGCCGATACGCTGTTTCGCCCGGCCGCGCTGTGGCCGCGGCTGCGCCGCTCGCCCCATCGCCTGACCAGCTGTCTTTCCGCGCTCTTCCTGGGCTTTCTGGTCTGGCAGGGCCTGAGCGGGCCGCACGACCCGACGGTGAACCCGCTGCCGCTCTTCGTCTGGACGGTGTGGTGGGTGGCGGCGGTCGCGGTGCAGGGGCTCGTCGGCGACATCTGGCGCTGGGTCAACCCGCTGACGGGCCCGGCGGCCCTGATCGCCCGCCTGAGCGGCGCGCGCGCGCCCCTGCGCTGGCCCCGCCGCTTGGGCCACTGGCCGGCGGTGGCGCTCTTTCTGGCCTTCGGCGGCTTTCTGATGGCCGACCCCGCCCCGACCGATCCCGACCGGCTGGCCGTCGCCGCCGGCATCTACTGGTGCGCGGCGCTGCTGGGCACGCTGCTCTTCGGCCCGGCCTTCGTCGTACGGGCCGAGATGGCAACGGTCGTCATGCGCGCCTATGGCCGCATGGCCGTTTTCGGCCGTGCGCGGGGGCGGCGGGCGCTGGGGCTGCCCGGCTGGCAGGCGCTGACCGGGCCGGGCGTGCCGCTGTCGCTTGCCGTGCTGATGGTGGTGCTGCTGGGCACCGGCAGCTTCGACGGGCTCAATGAGACCTTCTGGTGGCTGGTGACGCTCGGCCTCAACCCGCTCGAGTTTCCGGGCCGCTCGGCCATCGTTCCGCAGACGCTGGCGGGGCTGGTTCTGGCCAACCTGGCGCTGATCGCGGCGTTTTCCGCCTGCCTCTGGCTGGGCGAGCGGCTGGCGGGCACGCGCCGCCCGCTGGCGGTGTCCGTTCGCCGCTTCGCGCCCTCGATCCTGCCCATCGCGCTGGGCTATCACGTCGCGCATTACCTCACCGCGCTCATGGTCGACGGGCAATACGTGCTCAAGTGGCTCGACGATCCGATGGGCCGCGGCGCCAACCTGCTCGGGCTGGCCGACACCTATGTCACCACCGGCTTTTTCAACACCCCGCACACCGTTCGCGCGATCTGGCTCAGCCAGGCCGGCGCGGTGGTCGCGGGGCATGTGCTGGCGATCCTGCTGGCGCACGCGCTGGCGGTGCGCGCCGCCGGCAGCCGGCGCCGCGCGCTGCTGGGGCAGGCGCCGCTGGCGGGCTTCATGATCGCCTACACCTTTTTCGGGCTGTGGCTGCTGGCCTCGCCGCGCGGGATGTGAGCGGCGCTATTTTCTGGACAAACGCCCCCGCGCTTCGCAGACTCCGTGCGCGTGGGGTGCCGCCGTCGCGGCGCCGCAGGGACGGCAACAAGGAGGGCTTGTCATGACCAGACCCAACAACGCCACGACGCGCCGCGGGGCGCTGCGGACACTGGCGGGCGGCGCCGTCGGCGCGGCCGCGCTGCCGCTCTGGGCGCGCTACGGCCAGGCGCAATCGTCCGAGCCGATCAGGATCGGCTTTCAGGTCCACCGTACCGGCATCGGCGCGGCCTACGGGCGCTGGTACGACCGCACCACCCAGGCGGCGGTCAAGCTGATCAACGACGAGGGCGGCATCAACGGCCGCATGGTCGAGATCGTGGCCGAGGACGACGGTACCGACCCCAAGCGCGGCGCCGAGGTGGTCGAGAAATTCGCCACCCAGCACGGCTGCGACGTCGGTTACGGCACGCTCTTTTCCCATGTCGTCGTCGGCTCGGCCCCGCGCGCGGGCGAGCTGAAGCTGCCCTATTTCGTGGTCTCCGAGGGCCATCACGTCGCCAGCGGAATGCTCAACCGCTACACGCTGCAGCCCGGCATCACCGATGTGAAAAGCCAGGTGCAGGCGATGGCGCCCTACATCACCGGCAACCTGGGCAGGAAGGTCACGATGATCTTTCCCGACTACGGTTTCGGCTACGATCACCGCGACAACCTGGCCCCGGCGATCGAGGCCAGCGGCGGCGAGGTCGTCGCCAAGATCGCGATCCCGCCGTCGGAGACCTCGTTCACCAAGTATTTCCCCAAGATTCCGCGCGAAACCGAGGTGCTCTATCACGTCATGGTCGGCCCCGCCGTGCTGACCTTCGTCAAGGAGCTGGGCGAGTTCTTCGGCCCCGACCGGCCCGAGATGTTCGGCTTCATCGACAGCCTCGAGGCGGTCGACATCGCCAGCCCGGGGCTGGAATTCCTCGACGGCACCTACATGTGGGAGGGGATGCCGCGCCACGCCCAGGAGGACCAGTCCGAGTACGACCGCTTCTACCGCGAACGGGTGGGCGTCGACGCCCGCGGCGCCTCGGTCAGCGACCCCACCGACGTGTCGACCTATGCCCACATGTTCGGCTGCTGGGAGACGCTGCACGTCATCAGGGCCGGGATGGAGGCCGCCGGCTATCGCGGCCCCGACGACCGCGCGGCGCTGATCGAGGCGGTCGAGGCGATGACCGACATGGAGCATTCGCGCCAGCACCCGCAGGGCGCCAAGCGGTTCAACGGCAAGACCCACCAGGTTTTCGGTCACCAGTATATCAGCCGGGTCGAGAACGGTTTCCTGCGCCGGGTGCATACCACCTCGATCGAGGACACGCTCTATCCCGACGAGGTCGACTACACGACCCAGCCGTTCTGAGGGGACGGGCGGCGGAATGTCAAAGGGGGCGCCCCGGCGTGGCGCCCCCTTTGCTGTTGTCCGCCGGCCCGAGGGCGCTCAGTCGTCGCCCAGCGACAGCGCCACGAAACGCGGCTCGCCGCCGCGGCGCACCAGCAGCAGGATCGACTTGCGCCCCGCCTCCCGCGCCTCGGAGACGCGCTTTTCCAGATCGGCGATGCTGCGCAGCTTCTGCTGGCCGGCCTCGGTGATCACGTCGCCGGCGCGCATGCCCTTTTCATAGGC